>JAQYWN010000011.1 GCA_029379265.1 Rhizonema sp. NSF051 | reverse complement strand
TATCATGGGTTTCTCAGACAATATTATCCGGTAATCGACGATTAACACCTACTAGTGCTTTGTTCTAGGGTTTCCCACTGTGCCTCGTAGTCCAACAGTTTCGCTATGGGAAACTCTAAACTCACTCGACATCCCCCTAATACATACTCGTAACTTGAAGGACGCCAATTTACCTCTTCGTCCGCTAAAACCGCTAAACTAATGACTTGCTTTTTATGGCGATCAAACAAACGGTAATTGTATGTGTACATCCGTTGGGCAAATTGGCTATCATATTGTCCTTGGACTTCGACATGAACTAATACCCAGGCTTCTTCGCCATCAAGTAGCCAAACTTTCGCCACTTTATCAACCAAAATTCGCCCAATTTCTGCATCCGGTTCTAGCTGCTGCAGTTCTTTGTCTAAAAATTCGGGATGGCGTGTCCAGTCAATGACGGCATAAGCGTCAGGGAAAAAGAATTCCAAAAACTGAGGAAAGAAGCTTTCAATGACTTCTTTCCAAGGACTATCGTAATCTGTACGTTGTTCAGTCATGCAATTGTCAATTCTGCCATAAGCATTCCCAAGAGGTTTTAGAACAAAAAGTAACGCTGCGCCATTGGTAAAATTGTTGCAGGTTCGCAAGTTAGTAACTCTCCGTCTGCCCTGACTTCATAAGTTTCCGGATCAACTTCAATATGTGGAAGCGCATCGTTGAGCTTCATATCCCGCTTACTTAACTGGCGCGTTCCGGAAACTGCGATCGCTGTTTTTTGCAAACCAAGCTGACTCGGAATTTCTCTTGTCTTAGCTACTTGAGAGACAAAAGTTAACGAGGTGGCGTGACGCGCACCAGCAAAACTGCCAAACATTGGGCGCATATGCACTGGTTGTGGCGTAGGAATACTAGCATTAGCATCCCCCATCTGCGACCAAGCAATCATCCCCCCTTTAACGACAATCTCTGGCTTAACACCAAAAAATGCCGGACGCCACAAGCACAAATCTGCCAGTTTACCCACTTCCACGGAACCTACATACTGAGAAATACCGTGAGTAATGGCAGGATTAATTGTGTACTTTGCTACATACCTCTTAGCGCGAAAATTATCGTTATCCGTCACATCCGTTGCTAATCCTTTAATCCCACGCTGCACTTTCATTTTATGTGCAGTTTGCCAAGTGCGAATAATCACCTCACCGACTCGTCCCATCGCTTGGGAATCGGAAGAAATCATGCTAAATGCACCCAAGTCGTGCAAAATATCCTCAGCCGCGATGGTTTCCCGACGAATACGCGACTCAGCAAAAGCGACATCCTCTGCAATTCCCGGATCGAGGTGATGGCAAACCATCAGCATATCCAGATGTTCATCCAAAGTATTGAGGGTGTAAGGACGTGTGGGGTTAGTGGAAGAAGGTAATACACAAGGCGTACCGCAAACTTTAATGATGTCTGGTGCGTGACCTCCGCCTGCACCTTCGGTATGGTATGTATGGATGACACGATTTTTGAAAGCGGCTATGGTATCTTCCACGAAACCGGCTTCATTCAAAGTATCGGTATGAATGGCTACCTGTACGTCATATTCATCAGCTACACTTAGACAGGTATCAATTGCTGCTGGCGTAGTGCCCCAGTCTTCGTGCAGTTTTAAGCCAATCGCACCCGCTTCCACTTGTTCTACAAGTCCTTGAGGTTGACCACTATTCCCTTTACCTAAAAATCCCAGGTTCACCGGGAAAGCATCAGCGGCTTGTAGCATTCGGTAAATATTCCAGGGTCCAGGCGTGCAAGTTGTAGCATTTGTACCTGCTGCTGGACCAGTACCCCCACCAATCATTGTGGTAACGCCAGATGCGATCGCCACTTCAATCTGTTGGGGACAGATAAAGTGAATGTGAGTGTCGATGCCGCCTGCAGTGAGAATCATTCCTTCTCCCGCAAGGACTTCGGTACCAGGACCAATAATAATATTTACATTGTCTTGAATATAAGGATTTCCGGCTTTACCAATTTTGAAAATATTGCCGTCTTTAATACCAATATCAGCTTTGACAACACCCCACCAATCAAGAATTAAGGCGTTGGTAATGACTAGATCGACTGCACCATCAGCGTTAGAAATCGGGGACTGTCCCATGCCGTCGCGAATGACTTTACCGCCACCAAATTTTACTTCATCGCCGTAAGTTTTGAGATCTTGTTCTACTTCTATAAATAATTCTGTATCTGCTAGTCGGACGCGATCGCCTACTGTCGGACCAAAAGTTTCTGCATAGGCGTGGCGATCCATTTTGTAACTCATTTTGAGACTCCTGAAGAATTTTTGAACCGCCAAGGGGAGAGAGTTTTTTTAAGGATCTAATTTTCCGTTGATTTTGGCGTTGAAGCCGTAGACTTGGCGAGTGCCGGCGAGGGGGACGAGTGTCACTTCTTTTTCGTCGCCTGGTTCAAAGCGGACTGCGGTTCCCGCAGGAATATCAAGGCGCATTCCTCGCGCTTGTTCTCGCTCAAAGTTTAATGCTGAGTTGACTTCGTAGAAGTGAAAGTGGGAACCAATTTGTATTGGGCGATCGCCTGTATTTGACACCCGCAACTTCACAGTAGGACGATCCGCATTTAACTCTATTTCCCCTTGCCGAACTATATATTCTCCTGGAATCATAACTTTTTTGCGCCTTTGCTACGGACAGATTCTTCTCTTGGAAAACACTTGGACGTACTGTCCTTGTCTTTGCATGAATTTTATCTAATCGGATTGTGTACTGTCACCAACTTCGTTCCATCCGGAAAAGTTGCTTCTACCTGCACGTCATGCACCATTTGTGGCACACCTTCCATCACATCATTCTCTGTTAACAGCGTTGTACCGTAACTCATTAACTCAGCGACTGTTTGCCCATCTCTTGCACCTTCTAAAATAGCAGCAGAAATATACGCCACAGCTTCTGGATAATTCAGTTTCAATCCTCTTTGCTTGCGCTTCTCTGCTAACAACGCAGCAGTGAAAATCAACAGTTTATCTTTCTCCTGCGGGGTGAGTTGCATGCTTTTTCTTCTTCCTCCCTTGCCCAACATGCCTTTGCGGTTCAAATTTGCCAAACTCTCGGTACGCAATGAGAACGTACCAAAAACAATTGACGCAGTAACTGCCAAACACTAATAAACCAGTTTCTCACTTCTTGCGTCTGTGAACCACGATATCGACACAATAATCCATTTTCTAAACGAGTCACGCCTGCTTCTCCTTCCCCATGCCACAGTGAAAGTGCTTTTTCTACTATGGACGATGAAATCGGTTGCCCAACCCAAACTAGACTACCGACAATTGGTTTTCCAAATAAGCCATGGGGACTGTGAAAAACCTCTTCGCTGCCTGGTAACCATTGCCGATCAATCCACAGAGGAACGCCTTGCTGCCAAATTTCGGTGTGCGATCGCCACTCTCCAAGTAAAAATTTTTCTCCTCTCGCGCTGCGTCCAAATCGGGTAATTTCCCAGCCCAACCAGCTAGATCCCGTTGCTAATTCTACCCGTAAATCTTGTCGATAAATTGCACCGTTAAAAACTATTGTTTCTTGAGGTAACCACTCCAAACAAGCACCCTCCGCAACGTGGACTTCGATGCTTTGTCTTGCTTGAGTGCCGTTACTCCGATAAATCTTACTTGCTGCTGCTGTCGTGATTAATACTTGGGCGTTGGGTTGGAGGTGAAAGTTGGACGAGAGGCGATCTCCACCCACGACTCCTCCTGCTGTGTGTAAAATCACGCTATGACAAACTTCTTGCCCTTCCGGATAAAATGGGCGTTGCACTTTCAAAGGTGCTTGATTTTGATTGTGAATGAGTGCTGTTTTACCTTGATTGTGGGCGTACACCAAGTTAAGTTTGCCATGCCAGTTAGATAATGGGACTTCTGCCAAAGATTGACTCACCGCTTTTTCTATCGTTTTTTAGCTTAACTGAATGAGCGAACTAACCGTTATGATGCAGGGTAAGCAAGATGAACGCTAGTGCAGTAAGCTAAATACACAAAACCATGGCGATCGCACTTGCCTTCATACAACTCTTGCAAACTCTCAATGAGTTGCTGCTGAGCCACTCCTTCACGAGGAATGTGGGAAGAACTCATTGCCCGACTAATAAGTCCAGTTAAATCTAACTTTTGGCTGTTGACAAAAATAGCGATGTGAAAATTATTAAAATGAGTCGTTGCGAGTAGTGGTTCCGCCGACTTTATCCGTGACTCGCTTAAATAGTTATTGGATGCTTCGCGTATCAACCGACTATATTGAGCAGTAAACTCATCATCTTCATCCGGGTTGTTCCACACCAAGGCTAACCGTCCTGAGTATTTTAAAATGCGGCGGAATTCTGACAAGGTTGGTTCGGGTTTGAACCAGTGAAAAGCTTGAAAACAGGTGACTAAGTCAACCGATGCGTCAGGGATCTGAGTAGCTTCCGCCGTTCCATCGCGAAATTCCACACCAGGTGATAATTCCGCAGCTTCTCTCATCGCCGTGTTTGGTTCAATACCAATTACCCTCACTCCACGTTCTGCTAACAACCGCGAAGAAATTCCTGTACCCGCACCAATATCTGCTGCTACAAGTTGTGAAGAGGGAGATAAGCCTGACAAAATAAAGTCAATTGCTGCACTTGGGTAGCTTGGGCGAGACTTCACATAATCCCCTGCTCTGTCAGAAAATCGAGTTAGCGGGTTGAGTGCGTGCAGGGATGTGGGTTCGGGGTTAGTTTGAGTCACCTTGGGTCTACTTGAGAGAATGTTTTATGATGAAGACAAAAGATTTCGCTACATTACTACTTTCAGTCTTGTGTTTAAGTAAAGAATGGAAACAATAATTAACCTACATATTGAAAAATTGCCAGAAGGCGTTTATTTAGCCACATCTGATGAGCTTCAAGGTTTAGTCGCCCAAGGACGAACAATTGCTGAAACCCTCGAGATTGCCCGTGATGTAGCACGCAAGCTCTTAGAAGCACAGTCTCAGGATCACCTACCAGATTATCTACAACCAATAGCTTGGCAACGGACAGATTCTTTCATTGGGAAACCCGTTAGCGACGTTAGCGAAGCGGTAGCGTTAGCGAAGCGGTAGCGAGTCTTCTCCCAAGGGGAGACGCCAAAGGCGAACGAGCGTCGGCACGAGCGTCAGGGCGGTTTTTATATAATTTATTTATTTAAAGCACTACAAAATATATTTTTCTGTCTATTTAATGAAAAGGCGGGCAAATAGCCCGCCTTCATCTCATATTAAGTGACTAAATCTTAGTAATCGAAGTCACCGCCACCCATGCCAGCACCAGCGCCAGCACCAGCGTTATCCTTAGGCTCAGGCTTGTCAACCACGATACACTCGGTGGTCAACACCATACCAGCGATAGATGCAGCATTTTGCAGAGCAGAACGAGTCACTTTGGCAGGGTCAACAATACCAGCAGCCAATAAATCAACGAACTCATTGGTTGCAGCATTGTAGCCAGTGTTGAAATCCTTCTCTTTCACTCGCTCAGCAATGACAGCACCATTCTGACCAGCATTTTCAGCAATCCGCTTCAGAGGAGCAGGTAGGGCACGAGCAACGATCAACGCACCAATCAACTCTTCATTCTTAAGATTGCTAGTTGCCCATGTTTCTAACTCAGGAGCCAAGTGCGCCAGAGTTGTACCACCACCAGGAACGATACCTTCTTCTACCGCAGCCTTGGTAGCGTTGATAGCGTCTTCCAGGCGCAGCTTCTTATCCTTCATTTCGGTTTCGGTTGCAGCACCCACCTTGATTACTGCAACACCGCCGGCTAGCTTAGCCAGACGTTCTTGCAGCTTCTCTTTGTCGTAGGAAGATTCTGTTTCATCCATCTGACGGCGGATTTGTTCGCAACGAGCCTTAACATTGGCTTCGTTACCTTCCGCAACAATGGTGGTATTGTCCTTGGTGATGGTGATGCGGCGGGCTTTACCCAGCATATCCAGCTTGGTACTATCCAGCTTCAAACCAGCATCTTCGGTGATTAATTGACCATCGGTGAGGACGGCAATATCTTCCAGCATTGCTTTGCGGCGATCGCCAAATCCAGGAGCCTTAACAGCAGCAACATTCAGTACACCGCGCAGGCGGTTCACAACCAAGGTTGCCAAAGCTTCTTTCTCGATGTCCTCGGCGATAATGACCAAAGGACGACCAGCACGAGCAACTTGCTCCAATACTGGTACGAGGTCTTGAACTAAAGCGATTTTCTTATCTGTCAACAGAATGAAAGGCTCGTCATAGACAGCTTCCATCCGCTCGGGATCGGTGGCGAAGTAAGGAGAGATATAGCCTTTGTCAAAGCGCATCCCTTCTGTGATTTCCAACTCGGTGGTCATGGACTTCCCTTCTTCTAAGGAAATCACACCTTCTTTACCAACCTTATCCATTGCTTGGGCAATCATCTGACCGACTTCTTCGTCGTTACCAGATGAGATAGCGCCGACCTGAGCAATAGCTTTGGAATCTTCTACGGGACGAGCGTGTTCAGCAATTTTCTCTACCAAGAAGTTGATAGCTTTGTCAATACCACGCTTTAACTCAATGGCATTAGCACCTGCGGCAACGTTCCGCAAGCCTTCTTTCACCATTGCATGAGCCAAAACAGTAGCAGTTGTGGTGCCATCACCAGCCGCATCGTTGGTCTTAGATGCCGCTTGACGAATTAAAGCAACACCTGTGTTTTCAACATGGTCTTCTAATTCAATCTCTTTAGCAATGGTCACACCATCGTTAATGATTTGCGGTGCGCCAAATTTTTTCTCTAGCACCACGTTACGACCTTTAGGACCAAGGGTAACACCAACAGCCTCAGCCAAGATATCCATACCTCTTTCTAAGGCACGACGAGCGTTCTCGTTGTAGATAATGCGCTTTGCCATACTTTTTGACGATTCTGTGAATTGGTAAGTGTTAATTGCTAATTGCTAACTGCTAATCGTTAACTAGTTCACGATTGCTAAAATGTCTTTTTCCGAAAGAAGTACGTACTCATCGGTACCCAGTTTGATATCTGTTCCAGCGTACTTGGAGTAGAGAACTTTCTCTCCTACCTTCACTTCTAACGCCTGACGATTTCCGTCATCTTTGACCTTGCCTTCACCGACTGCAACGACTTCCCCTACTTGGGGCTTTTCTTTAGCTGTGTCTGGCAAATACAGACCGCCTGCGGTCTTTTCTTCAGAGGCACTCACTTTCACGAAGACGCGATCGCCTAATGGTTTTACTGTCGAAACGCTTAGAGATACAGCTGCCATACAAAATTCTTGCCCTTTTAGCACTCTCAACTCCTGAGTGCTAATGTAACTAACAGCAGTGTGTGATGGCAACGTAATCTGTTGTACGGGTTCCCGAACTTAGTCCGCATTCTACCTGAGTAATAGTACTCAGTAGATTCCGTCTTCTCTATTTGTTTCTAACGTTACGAATAATTTTATATAGTCAAGATTGTTTGCAAAGCTGAAAAATTCTTATGGAACTGTATTTGAGGATCTGCAATATACGTAACAATACAGTGATGAGGTCTAGCCTTAAAATGCCAAAGACTACCAAACATCCAGGGAGTAGAGCCACAAGTCATTGTAGAAAAACTTGATTGACTTGCAAAAACCAGAGCAACACGTTTTTATTTGTGCTAGACCGATACTTGCTATATGCAGCTCAAAACAAGCTAATCTGGAATCTTGGGAATACTTGAAAAAGACAATCAAAGACGCTTGACTCGCTTTTTAAACAAGACAACGATCTCGTTGAATCTACAGGCTCAAAGCCAACTGCTTGCGAGTTTGTTGTTATGGACCGATAATGGTAGTTTACCCGGATGGGGTCTTGTATCGCCAAGCAACCCCGGAATTAATAGAATGGATGATCCAAGAACACTTGATAGGCAACAAGGTAGTACAAGAATATGCATTTTTAACTCATCCTTTGCCAGAAACTTCCCTAGTTTCTTGTGAACAACTGATAAAGGCTTAAAATCCAGAGGATATGGGAAAGCAGTAAGGAAATGAAAGTGCGGGTTGGTTTTTCATCAGGAGCATCTTAAGCCAATATTTGCTTGTTAACCTAAAGGATTATTATTTCTTGAGCGTTTTTTCACCCGCACTTTTCAAAGCGATATATAATAACGCATTATAAATACTGCTGCTCTACGTATCCTTACTGGACTTTTGCCATTGATGATATGGTATGTAGTTTCAAAGAAAGTGAGCGCGGCTTTTGAAACTTCCATGAACCAAAGGCAAGTTTAAGTGGGAAAAAAGTACAACATCTCAATAATCCACTATAAAGGATAACCATTCAAGACCTTGATGGACCGAAGCGCGACAAGTGCTACTGCTATGAAAGAACCCAGCATGAAAGAACACAAACGACTTCTGCTTATTGATGATGACCCTAACCTCATCTTGCTGGTGAAGGACTACTTAGAATTTCGCGGGTATGAAGTCATTACCGCCGAGAATGGTCGAGAAGCACTGGAAATTTTAGAGCAGGATGTTCCAGACATGATCATTTGTGACGTAATGATGCCAGAAATGGACGGATATACTTTTGTAGAACAAGTTCGGCAAAACGAACGTACAGGCTGGATTCCCGTTCTCTTCCTTTCTGCTAAGGGACAAAGTGCAGACCGAGTTAAAGGTTTGAACAAAGGTGCTGATGTCTATATGGTGAAGCCCTTTGAACCAGAGGAATTGGTAGCCCAAGTAGAATCTTCTCTCAAGCAAACCATTCGCTGGAAAGAACACCAATCAAAAGGAGGGGAAAACGGTTCCCGAATTCAGGTTCCCTTTGATGTGCAGTTAACCCCAACAGAACTGAAAGTCGTGCAGTTTGTGGCTAGGGGCTTAGCTAACAGGGAGATTGCTGAAGAATTAAATGTTAGTCAGCGCACGGTTGAAAGCCATGTGTCTAACATGTTGGGCAAAACTAATCTCCACAACCGCACCGAACTGGCGCGGTGGGCGATTGAAAATCAAATGGCATAAATACAGTGCTGAGTGCTGAGTTTTGAAGTGCTGAGGAGCCAGCGCCGGGCAACAGAGAAGTCGTAAGGAGGAGCCAGTGCGAATGACGGGTTTCCCGACAGAGGCATAGGAGCGTTAGTTTCCGTAAGGACGAACTACGTTCGGTTCCCCAACGCAATACAGGAGTGCGACGGGAAACCCGTCTTCTCAGGAGCACGCCTACGCTGCCTTGAACAGCACTGGCTCCCGTTGAGGCGACTGGCGTTGCTGAGTTGTCGAAAGTTTTGAATTCAAAACTTTCGACAACTCAGTACTCAGACTTCTTCCAACTCGCTCAGGACTCAGGACTCAGGACTCAGGACTGTATTTACCATCCATCTTGTTCACTGGTGGAGAAGTGCCAAATTTCCAAATTCAGTTCATTTAGGTAGATTAAGGCGCTTTCAATATTAGAGGCTGTTCCTCGTAGTTCCAACTCAAAGCAACCACCAGAAGGCAAGTTGGCACTAAGTCTTGCAGCAGTAATATTGACTGTAACTTCATAGTGAGAAACTAGTCGTGAAATGACTGGTTCGCCATGCAAATTCTTGGGAATGCAAACTCGGATGCGAGTTTGTGTACGTCGATTATCTCGCTGGGTAGTAGATTTAACCCGTTTACTTGGAATTGTCATATTTTTTTAAGTACGGTGTACTTATCAAGATGCCGTACTTTACTTAAAAATTAACATGGTTGATGGCGTTTTGCAATTGATAGGACCCAGCTTTAGACTTGCTTTTGTCTGGGTTATACAAACTCACGTCTTAGAAAAAACGCAGAATATAACTGCTTTAAGGATCTCACCAACGAGTCAAATCACGCGTGCATCTATTGTTTTTAAAGGGAGATGAGTTCTTTTCATAAAAGTACCTTCACTCTCGGCTATTTTTTCTCAGGAGTGGTTGGTCGTTGTGCAGGACGAATTGATACCGGGATTGTTTGGCTACCACGCTCTCACTGTGAATGATAGAGATTCACCGATGCGGCTGTTAGCAACAAGTTGTGCAACAAGTTCTGCTGTGGTAACTTGCTGTCCCGAAACTTTTTTATCTCAAGTTGCAACTGTTAACCTTGAACAAGAAATCAGTTTTTAGACGTGAGAGATGCAATTGTGACTGCGTCTTGAAGAGAACCCTTTTCTTATGTACAGATTTCTTATGTACAGAACTCATGTGTTTACATTATGAAATTCTGAGTTATGACTCAACACCGAGATCCGAGATTAAAACTCAGCATTCTGCGGTGTGCGTGGAAAGGGAATCACATCGCGGATATTTCCCATCCCTGTCATAAATTGCACGAGTCGTTCAAAACCCAGTCCAAAACCAGCATGGGGAACAGTACCATAGCGACGCAAATCGAGGTACCACCACAAATCTTCTGTCTTCAGCCCTTGAGCTGTGATGCGGCGTTCGAGTACTTCAAGACGTTCTTCGCGCTGGGAACCACCAATAATTTCACCAATCTTGGGCGCAAGAATATCCATTGCGCGGACAGTGTTTTCATCGTCGTTCAAGCGCATGTAAAATGCTTTGATTTGGGCTGGGTAATCAGTGACGATCGCAGGCTTGTGGAAAAGTTGTTCGCAAAGATAGCGTTCGTGTTCTGACTGCAAGTCCAAACCCCAACTTACAGGATATTCAAACTTGACATCGGCTTTTTCCAATAGGGCGATCGCCTTGGTGTAAGTTATACGCTCGAATTGATTGTTGATAATGTTCTCCGCTGTGGCCAGTACGGTATTATCAATCCGCTGATTAAAAAATTCCAGATCTTCCGAGCAAGTTTCCATCACATATTGGAAAATGTGCTTGAGAAACGCTTCGGCTAAATCCATATTTCCTTGAAGATTGCAGAACGCCATTTCTGGTTCTACCATCCAAAATTCTGCTAAGTGGCGGGAGGTGTTAGAGTTTTCAGCACGAAAGGTAGGACCAAAAGTATAGACCTGGGAAAAAGCCATTGCCATGACTTCTGCTTCTAACTGACCGCTCACTGTCAAATATGTTGGTCTACCAAAAAAGTCTTTACTATAATCTACAGCTTGGGTTTCCGTGTGCGGAACATCTTTGAGATTTAAACTGGTCACACTGAACAGTTCCCCTGCACCCTCACAGTCGCTGGCGGTGATAATGGGAGTCTGCACCCACAAAAAGCCTCTTTCTTGGAAGAATTGGTGGATTGCGTTTGCACAGGCGTTTCTGACGCGAAAAACTGCACCAAAGGAATTGGTACGCGATCGCAAATGTCCAATCGTTCGCAAAAACTCAAAGGAATGGCGTTTCTTTTGTAGGGGGTAAGTTTCAGGATCGGCTTCTCCGCAAACTTTCACCTTTTCGGCTTTCAACTCAACTCGTTGTCCTTTACCAACAGATGCCACCAGTACCCCAGCCACTTCCACAGAAGCACCTGTATTGAGTTTTTTCAAGATCTTGTCGTATTCTGGCAAATCCTGATCGAGGATAACCTGCAAATTAGCCAAGGATGAGCCGTCGTTAACTTCAATAAAAGTAAAATCTTTTAACTCCCGTTTCGTGCGAACCCAGCCTTGAATTATCAGCGACTCATCAGGTTGACCACTCCGCAATATTTCTACAATCCGTCGATTTACCATACTATCCAGCACTAGACTTTAATATCCAGCCTATGATAACGCCCAATCCGCCAAAACGGACGGCTTGCCAAAAAGGTTCCTTAAGGCTTCCCCAAGAAAATAACTGACTTTCTAGGTTCAGTTCTAGCACTTCTAACTGCTGTTTAATTTGCCTGAGTTCGGTATTAATTTCTGGAGTCTGGTATTTCTTCTGCTGATTGAGTTGTTTGCGGCGCTGTTGTAATTCTGCTTGAGATGACTTGTCACGTTGTACTTGAGTGTAGCGTTCTTTCAATGTGACAAGCGATCGCTCTACAACCAAAAATTCTTGCTCAAAATCTCCGTCAATATTTTCCTCTGGTTCTTTTGATGAATTGCTCGGATTTTGCGGCGGCTTCATTTTTAAGTAGTACAGTAAGATTAAAGGCTTTTAGCACTCCCGAAAGGCGCTATAGCTATGTCAACGTTATTTTTCCCTCTAGTTATGTCTCAATCAACTCAAGCGCCTAAAATCAGTCAAATGAGTGAATTTAGTACTCTAGAATTAGCCCAAGCTCTTATAGAGAGGTTGAGCATCTCTCCCAACGATTGGCATCGCCTCAAGTCTAACCGCAAAGTTCGCGCTAGCGAGCAAACCGCAGCGGCACTTGTATTTCTTCTCAAAGATGAACCGCTTGAAGCCTTACAAAGACTTCAACAAGCAACTGGTTGGTTAGACCGTTCTCTTTCTGCACCACCCTGCCCGACTCATGGACAAAAGGGGGAGTAGGAATTGTGAGTTTTCGTTGTCAAAAACTCCTCCTAACATCCCCCTAATTAGCGTCTTAATGCTAATCTTGGTCGATTCTCTAGTTGTTTACATAGCCTTAATTCTGTACCTCTTCTATTCCACTCAACTCGATCAAAGATTTGGTGGAGGATACATAAACCACGGCCGCTTTCTGCTTCATCCGGCGGTAAATATTCTGTTGGATCAGGATCTCCTTCTGTAGTTGAGCGATTAAAACCACCACCTTGGTCTGATATTATCCACCAATATTGAGTATCTATTAAAGAGAAACGAACTATGACTCTTTTACCAGGATCGAGATTATTACCGTGTTTAGCTGCGTTAACTAAGGCTTCTTGAAGTCCTAGCCGCAGTTCGGCTTGCAATTTCAGTGGAATCTCTGCCAACAGTAAGTCTAAGATTGGACAGAGATATAGAGTTGAGGCAAAAGTAATTGTGCCCCAATTACGTGTAACTGGACGGAGGGAAATAGTTATCACAAGAGAAACCCCATAGCTTCCGCACGTTAGCTAGGCATCAGTTTGCTGTAACAGGCACCCTGCGAAGAATTGAGGTGGTCGTGTTGCCTTCAAACTTGCGTCTTCAGATGTAAGCATTCTTCTAATGTGCCGTCATTGATCAACCTGAAAGTCTTAGAAGTAGACTTTTTTTGCTACTGCTGAACCCTTACAAGTCATTCTTAGGCACTATTGTTCCAAATCGTAGAGCTAATTGCTTACTTTAAGAACTAAATTTTCAAATTGTTAAGGAGCATCGACTTTAACTTTATAATATCGAATTGCTTCCATATAACTTAGATTCAATGAAGCTACTATAGCAATTAGCAACTAAGAAGATGCTTTCATTTTAAAAGAGTATTTTCATACTCTTTCTTGTACTAATTTGCTAATCGAGAAACTCAATAAATATATTTGAGCAACTCATGCAACTTCAATTGTTTACTTAATAGGGAACTATACTTTTATCTTAAATCAATTTTAGCATTTTTACTATGTGTTCGACTAGAAATTTTTGGGTTGAGTTTTTATAAACGACTGATACTCGCTGTGTTGAGTTCGTAGTAAGGCACTTGCCAGTAAATAAATATCCAGCCGTATGTCAGCAAGCCAAGCGCGAAGTCTTGGGTTCGCTCCTTCAGAATCTTCTGTCCGGCAGACTTCGCGCTTGGGTTCGCTCTAGAGCGGAGCTTCGCGACTACGACGCCTAGATCTAGAATGAACTGCTGGATATTTATTTTTATGGATCTCCCTAAGGACGAGAGCTAAAAGCAATTGACTTCTCCAATTATGTTGGAGAAGAAGTCTCAAAACGAGTGTCAATACGGCGATGTCCCCTCGCTTCAAGTGAGTAGACGACGTTCCAGAAAAGCTGCGGCTTCAACATGAGCTGTTTGGGGGAAAAAATCAGCAGGCTGTACCCGTGTGATACTATATACTCCGTTTTCACAAAGTAATTTTAAGTCACGGGCAAGGGTGGCAACTTTACAACTCACGTAAACTATTCTCTGCGGAAGCACTCGCAATAAAGTTTCGATGACGACGCGATCGCAACCCTTACGAGGTGGATCTAGCAAAACAATATCGGGCACTATTTCCATCTGAGGCAGTAACTTTTCCACCGGCCCAGTCAGAAAATTTACATTATTAATCTGATTATTTTGAGCATTTAAAATCGCCAGTTCCACTGCTTCTGGTTGCAGTTCTAACCCTGTGGCTTGCCTGACTTGTTTCGCCAGTGGTAAAGTTAACGTCCCAATTCCACAGTAAGTATCAAGGAGTATTTCACTCCCCTGTAAATTCAGTTCTGACTGAATGACCTCTAATAATGCCTCTGCTGTCTCTGTATAAACTTGGAAAAACGTATCTGAGCCCACCTGAAATTCCAGTCCGGCAAATTTTTCTCGCAGGTAGGGAAGTCCGGCAATGCAACGTGTTTGGGAACCAAAAATAGTATTGGTACGCTCCTGATTGCGGTTTAAAGACACTCCAACCAAGTGGGGGTAGCGATTTAACCACTCTTGTGCTTGGTCTTGAATCCTAGGTAAATTCCAGTCCTTTACAACCAACGTCAGCAACATTTCCCCAGTGCGGCGACCAATGCGTAAGCTGAGATGGCGTACATCACCTGTGTGACGCTGTTCGTTGTAAATTTGCCAACCTCGCTTTTGGATATCTTGCTTGACTTCTAAAAGGAGTGGATTTAATCGTTGGTCTTGCACTGGACATTGATTTAAGTTAATTAATTGGTGGCTGCCTTTTTGGTAGTAACCTGCTTGAACCTGAAGAGTGCGAGATCTGCCTAGAGGATAAGTGGCTTTGTTCCGATAGCCCAAAGGTGAGAAAGCTGCTAATACCGGATCTACTGGTGGTGCAACAAAACCACCAATGCGTTCCAAAGCTTGAACAACTTGATTGCGCTTAGCTTCTAGCTGGTACTCATAATCAATATGTTGCCACTGGCAACCACCACACTTATCAGCCACAATACAACTAGGTTGAATGCGATGGGGAGAGGGTTGTAACAGTTGTTGTCGTTTGCCTTGGGCGTATTTAGGTTTGACGTGTACCAGACGAACAAGAACGCGATCGCCAGGTACAGTATCAGGTACAAAAACTACCAAGTCATCCGAACGTCCTACGCCATCTCCAGTGTCACTCAAGTCTGTAACTGTGACTTCAGTCAAGTCACCCTGTTGCCATGTTTTTATCGTCATTTGTCATGCATTACTTAGAGAGTAGACAGTCGGCACGTAGTGGTCAGCGTCAGAACCTTACAGGTTTGTGGTTAATAATCAACAACTGACAACTAACACGAGAAACCTTTTAACCGCTAACGACCAACATCTCTCCTATACCTCTTCACTTGTGTACTCAAGACTCGTTAAACTAGCAATTAATAATTTATATTTTGGCGACAATCATGACTGTAGTAAGCCAAGTCATTCTCCAAGCCGACGACCAACTGCGTTATCCCAGCAGTGGCGAACTCAAGAATATCAAAGATTTTTTGCAAACCGGCACACAAAGGATACGAATTGCCTCGACCCTAGCTGAAAATGAAAAAAAGTTAGTTCAGGAAGCCACTAAACAGCTTTGGCAGAAGCGTCCCGACTTTATCGCGCCAGGAGGTAATGCTTACGGTGAACGTCAGCGTGCTTTATGCGTCCGCGACTACGGTTGGTACCTGCGCCTAATTACCTACGGTGTACTTGCCGGAGACAAAGATCCAATTGAAAAAATTGGTTTGATTGGTGTGCGGGAAATGTACAACTCACTTGGCGTTCCTGTACCTGGAATGGTAGAAGCCATCAACTGTTTGAAAAAAGCCTCCCTTGACTTACTGAGTGCGGAAGATGCATCTGCTGCAGCACCTTACTTTGATTACGTCATTCAAGCAATGTCTTGATATAAAGCATCTGCTGTATCAGAATCTGGTTCCATCTGCTAAAGTGAGTGCAAAATATTAGCACTTAACAACAATAGTAGTATAGTCTATTATACCTTCCCCACACTTGGTAGTGCCTAGGAGCAAATTGCTGTCAGATTACCAACAAATTGTGGGGAAATTTTATTAGGTAATGAGGAAGTCGTTAAGCTTAATGCCCTTTGTCCCGACTATGATGCAGTACATATGTCGCGCCAAGCAACTTGAGGTTAGATACCACACAAAGAACCACTCCTTAAAGCCATTAACAAAACGCCAACAGTCTTTTAGGCTGTCGGCGGTTAGTGTGTTCCCTATTAATGACTCGGCTAGAGTTCAATTGTTTACAATCATCTCAATACGTCTATTACATGCATACGATCTTTATCATGAACGCCCGTGATTGTTATCACAACATTACTTCAGTAAAACTGTAGGTATCAGAGTTCTTTGCTTTTCCGCCTCGGTGTATTTGTGCATGTTATTAAGTTTTTGACTGTAACGCAGATGACAAAATTTGAAGTTATAAAGTAATTCGTGCTTACGAACGTACAACGAATGCCTTGTGAATGTTGAGTGCTAAGCGTCAAGAGCAACGACGATTTTTTTCAAATCTCATATCATGTCCGCCTAATTGCCTATTATAAAACCTTTCCCTTGTCTTCAACCAGAGCGCACCAATCTTAATGATGGGTATTCGACAGGACACACTATCAAACAATCAAACAGGATTGCTACAGAGAAATAAACTAGACGTGAATAAGCAAGGACACTCTTACCGCTTCGATTGTGATACTTACTTAATACAGTGTTTTGAAAAAAATTCCGGATATGTCACTAAAATAATTATCTGTCCCCTTGGTGCATTACTGCCATGACTGCCACCTCCCAATCTCCCTTTTCATCTACAGACATTGCTGCGGAAGGTTTAAAACAAGAAGAATATGAAGAAATTGTTACGAGACTGGGGCGTCATCCCAACAAAGCCGAACTAGGAATGTTTGGGGTCATGTGGTCAGAGCATTGCTGCTACAAAAATTCCCGACCTTTGCTCAAACAGTTTCCGACGAAAGGCGATCGCGTCATCTTGGGACCGGGGGAAAATGCTGGTATTGTAGACTTGGGCAATGGAGTACAGCTGGCATTTAAGATTGAATCTCATAACCATCCTTCAGCGATCGAACCCTTCCAAGGAGCTGCGACGGGAGTCGGAGGTATTCTCCGAGATATCTTTACAATGGGTGCGCGTCCCATAGCCATATTAAACTCCTTACGCTTCGGTTCTCTGGAAGATCCTAAAACCCAACGGCTCTTTAGCGGTGTAGTTGCAGGAATTGCTCACTATGGTAATTGCGTTGGCGTACCCACTATTGGTGGTGAAGTCTACTTTGATCCAGCTTATTCCGGCAACCCCTTAGTGAACGTGATGGCGCTGGGATTGATGGAAACACCTGAAATTGTTAAATCAGGGGCATCTGGTATTGGAAATCCCGTGCTGTATGTTGGTTCTACCACTGGACGCGATGGTATGGGAGGGGCAAGTTTTGCCAGTGCGGAATTGAGCAATGAATCGGTAGATAACCGTCCGGCCGTGCAGGTAGGGGATCCATTTCTAGAAAAGTCGTTAATTGAAGCTTGTTTAGAGGCGTTTAAAACAGGTGCTGTGGTAGCAGCTCAGGATATGGGAGCAGCTGGTATTACCTGTTCTACATCTGAAATGGCAGCGAAAGGCGGCGTGGGAATTGAACTGGATTTAGATAAGATTCCTGTCAGAGAAACGGGGATGGTTCCTTATGAATATCTCCTTTCTGAATCTCAAGAAAGAATGCTGTTTGTTGCCCAAAAGGAACGCGAACAAGAGTTAATCGATATTTTCCATCGGTGGGGGCTTCAAGCCACTTTAGCAGGTACTGTTATTGCCGAACCTATCGTGCGGATTCTGTTTCAAGGTGAAGTCGCGGCAGAAATCCCTGCCGACGCTTTAGCAGAAAATACGCCGTTGTATCATCGTGAAGTTTTGACAAAAGCTCCGGAATATGCGCTTAAAGCTTGGGAATGGACGTCTAATTCTCTGCCATTAAGCACAATTGCTGGCATTGAAATTCAAGGACACATGCACAGTTGGAACGACATTCTGTTAACTTTGCTTGATACTCCTACGATTGCTTCTAAGCGTTGGGTTTATCGTCAATATGACCATCAAGTGCAAAACAATACTGTTATTTTACCTGGTGGAGCAGATGCGGCAGTCGTAAGGTTGCGTCCTCAAGAAAAGATGGGATTAGGAGGCAAGGGGGAACACTTAGAGCAGGAAGAGAAATTCTTTAATCCAAAATCGGCAGTTGCGGCTACAGTCGATTGCAATCCTCGGTATGTTTACCTCGATCCCTATGAGGGAGCCAAGGCTGTTGTGGCAGAAGCAGCTCGCAATCTCAGCTGTGTCGGTGCTGAACCAATGGCTGTGACGGATAACCTCAATTTCGCCAATCCAGAAAAACCTATTGGTTACTGGCAATTAGCCGAAGCTTGTCGCGGTTTGGCTGTTGGTTGTCGAGAATTGGCAACTCCTGTGACTGGCGGGAATGTCTCGCTTTACAACGAAAGTCTCGATCCAAATGGGAATCCACAACCAATTTATCCAACTCCAGTTGTGGGTATGGTTGGGTTGATTCCCGATCTCACTAAAATTTGTGGTCAAGCTTGGCTTGCAGAGGATGATGTTATTTATCTTCTCGGATTGCCTCTAGAATCCGAAATCCAAAATCAATCTGGGAAAGTTGAGTACAGAGAGTTTCCCTCCAAGCCACTTTCCGCACAATCCAAAATCACTTTAGGTGGTTCGGAATATTTAGCAACTATCCACGGCACGATCGCAGGCAAACCGCCAGTAGTGGATTTTGAATTAGAACGCCGGGTGCAGCATGTTTGCCGCGAGGGCATTCGTCAAGGTTGGATACGTTCGGCTCATGATTGTGCTGAGGGTGGAGTCGCTGTATGTGTGGCAGAATGTTGCATCAGCAGCCATCTCGGTGCAGAAATCACATTGGAATTAGCATCCTCGCCTCGCTGGGATGAAGTGCTTTTTGGCGAAGGCGGAGCCAGAATTTTAGTTTCTGTGGCGTTAGCACAACAAGGTGCTTGGGAATCTTATTTACAGGAAAATTTAGGTCAAGATTGGCAAAAACTGGGCAAGGTAGGGAACTCCGAAATTGGATTACGGGTTTTAACTGCTGATAATCAAACCTTAATTCAGGTTAGCATTGAAGATATCAGCGATGGCTACTTCAATGCTATAGAAAGGCGTTTAGCTGTCCACAATACCACGGACGCTGGCTCGGAGTTTTAAATTTTTCACCTCCTGTACGGGCAAGTTTGACTAGAGAACCTACCTGTGCAAAATGAAAATTAATCGGTAAAACCTGCCTCTACTTCTCACTTCTCACTATTAATTGCGATACTGTATTTAATGAGATGGTTAAAAATTTATTAAGAATTCTCTAACTATCCATATACAGAAAAAGAGTGACTTGACACCCTCATCAGGAGCAAAACTACCATGATTCCTTATAATCCCGACATATTGGATGATGGCTATACAAGAGCGCATGACATCACCAATGTAGGTGGAGATTGTCTGGACAAACCAGAAGAAGCTTGCGGCGTTTTTGGAATCTACGCACCAGGTCAAGATGTTGCCAGACTTGCTTACTTTGGGTTGTATGCTCTTCAGCATCGGGGTCAAGAATCAGCTGGTATTGCTACCTTTGAAGGCACGCACCTACACCTACACAAAGACATGGGCTTGGTTTCTCAAGTTTTTAACGAAACAATCTTGGACCATTTGCCCGGTACAATTGCTGTTGGTCACACTCGTTATTCAACGACTGGTTCCAGTCGCAAAGCTAATGCCCAACCGGGTGTCTTGAGAACCCGCTTAGGAATAATTGCACTAGCACATAATGGAAATTTAGTCAATACAGTGCAGTTACGAGATGAGCTGGTTAAGCAAAAATGTAACTTAGTGACGACAACTGATTCAGAAATGATCGCATTTGCGATCGCCCAAGAAATTAATGCAGGTGCAGACTGGCTATCAGGCTGCTCTCAGGCGTTTCAGCGCTGTTCGGGAGCCTTCAGTTTGGTGATTGGCACTCCTGATGGGATCATAGGTACCCGTGATCCTAATGGTATTCGCCCCCTTGTTATTGGCACCCTGGGTACCAATCCTGTGCGTTACGTTCTTGCCTCTGAAACTTGCGGTTTAGACATCATTGGTGCTGAATATTTGCGGGATGTCGAACCAGGAGAATTAGTTTGGATTACGGAAGTTGGATTGGCTTCCTTCCACTGGAGTCAAAAGCCTCAGCGGAAGTTGTGTATCTTTGAGATGATTTACTTTGCTCGCCCTGATAGCCAAATGTGCAACGATAGTCTGTACAGTTACCGATTGCGATTGGGGCGAAAACTGGCGGAGGAATCGCCAACTGATGCGGATATTGTTTTTGGGGTTCCCGATTCTGGGATTCCCGCAGCCATCGGCTTTTCCCAAACCTCTGGGATTTCTTACGGTGAAGGGTTGATTAAAAATCGTTACGTAGGGCGTACCTTTATTCAGCCTACACAAACCATGCGTGAGATAGGCATTCGTGTGAAATTAAATCCCCTAAAGGATGTTTTATGCGGCAAACGAGTGGTGATTATTGATGACTCGATTGTTCGGGGGACGACTAGCCGCAAGTTAGTGAAAACTATCCGTGAGGCAGGTGCTGTGTCAGTGCATATGCGAATTTCTTCTCCCCCAGTCACGCACCCCTGCTTCTATGGCATTGATACTGATACTCAAGATCAACTGATTGCTGCCACTAAGTCAGTAGAGGAGATTGCTCAGCAACTAGAAGTAGACTCTCTTGCTTATCTTAGTTGGAAGGGAATGTTGGAAGCAACAGGAGAAGATCCTCAAAGCTTCTGTTCTGCCTGCTTTACAGGAGATTATCCTGTTCCCGTTCCTGAATTAGTAAAGCGTTCTAAGTTGATGTTAGAAAAAGCTACAGTGTAGCGTGGGATTGTGTTAGTAGTTAGGAGTTATGAGTAAATGACAACCGACTCAAGCGCACCCTGTGCAAGTGGGTGGAAGACAACTAACTCTTAACTCCTAACTACTAATTTAAACTTTCCAAACTAATGCGAGGATCGGCAGCTTTTAGCATTAAATCTGCTAGCAAGTTGCCGACAGTCAGGAGTACGGCACTCATGACTAAGCTTGCGAGTACCAAATATTGGTCTTTAGCTGTCACTGCTTGTAAAGTTAATCTTCCCAAACCAGGCCAGTTAAAGAAAACTTCGGCAATAAAAGCACCACCTAGTAAACCTGCCAACTCAAACCCCAATATGGTAATCAAGGGGTTTATCGCATTGCGGAGGGCATGAACGTAGATCACGCGGTTTTCAGGCAGTCCTTTAGCACGCGCTGTTTGGATATAATCTTGACGCAAGACATCCAACAATTCACCGCGAGTAATGCGCTGTAAACCAGCAAAGCTTGTAACACTTAAGGCGACAGTGGGTAAAATCATGTGCCAGCCAGTATCGAGGATTTTCCCGAACCACGTCAGTTCATCGTAATCGATACTCGTCTTACCACCCACTGGGAAAAGAGGAGTTGTTATTTGGGCAAAAATGAGCAGTAATAGGGCAGTGATGAAACTGGGAAATCCCTGACCAGTATAGCTAATAACCTGCAAAACCCGGTCAGTCCAACGATTTTGCTTGACAGCAGCAATGATACCCAAAGGGATAGCGATCGCCCAAGTCACAACTAATGAAGCGATCGCGAGTAGTAAAGTTGCTGGTATTCGTTCCCATAACAGCGATGCGACAGATCGCTGGTAAACAAAACTCGTACCGAAATCTCCATTTGTTAAGATTCGCCACAGCCACAATCCATACTGTATATGCCAAGGCTTATCTAGACCAAACTGGCGCTTGAGTTCATCAATTCGTTCTGGAGAAATTTTGGGATTTTGCCGTAGTGTATCTACGTAATCCCCTGGAGCCAATTTCATAATAAAAAACGACAGTGCTGATGCTAACAAGATAGTCAATAGCGCCTGCAATAGACGTTTTATAATATAAATAAAAGTTTCGTTCGTGACCAGTTTGCCCAACCAATCCCGACTAGCCTCCAAGGAAATTTTCGTCGTAGTCATTTGAAAAGTGTCCTCTGTCCTTTTTTGTTAAAAGTTAGTTGTTAGTTGTTAGGTGTTGGTTGTAGTTTACTCATCTTGCCCGTAACGGCTGCTTAAAACCAGTTCAAGCCATGGGGTCAGCTAGGGCTTCAAGGTTTGGAGTCGAAACTCCAAGATCCGAACCTAAATTTAATTCAGGGGTGCTGACGACTACTAGAGCGCTATCCACATACCGACTAACGACTAACGACTAACTAGTAACTAATATTCTACAAGGCTGATAATCGGCACATCTGGCAGATTTTTTCGTCCGTGTAGATCCCGTAGCTCGATAATAAAGCCAAACCCTATTAGTTCTCCGCCTATTTTCTGCACAAGTTGTGCTGTTGCACTAGCCGTTCCTCCTGTAGCAATTAAATCATCTACAATTAAGACTCGATTACCTGGATGGAAAGCGTCCTGATGAACTTCCAAACAGTCTGTACCATATTCCAGTGCATATTCAATTGAGTGAACTGCTCCTGGTAACTTACCGCGCTTGCGGACAGGAATAAAACCAGTTTCTAATTTATAAGCCAGCAGCGAGCCAAAAATGAAGCCCCGCGACTCCATTCCCAGAATGTATTCTGCTCTCAAATCGGCTTCAATAAATTTTTGGGCAAACAAGTCGATAGTGTAGTGGAGTCCTTGGGGATCGCGCAGCAGCGTAGTGATATCCCGAAAGACAATTCCAGGTTGAGGAAAATCTGGAATATCACGAATCAGTGACTTCAAATCCATATAAAACTTCAGATTACTAGGGATGAGGGTGAGAAAATGTCAAATTGACTGTTAAGAGCGTCCATGGAGATACCATTCATGCACAGCCAGAAAGCATAGTACCGCAAGCGCGGAATTTAAAATTAAAAATTTGTCACTGGAAAGTTTAGCGATATAGAAGTTGCGAGTCCTGTTTCTTACGAGTCCACTCGTTCGCTCAAGGGACGACCTCGCAAAACTTCCAAGACGAGTTAAAAAAGCTTGAGTTGCAGGCAAATATCCTGTCAAACTTAGGATGACGCCGATACCGATGAGGGAGGACAAGGGTTCATCCCAATTTTTTCAAGTGAAGCTTGCGGTCTTCTAGGCGCTTCTGTCGGGCATACTTAGCGCTTACTTGTGTCTGCTACATTTTTCACTATTACTTTAACTGACAACCGTCTTCGTACTCGCTCGCGCGCTCTTGTAAGCTTAGAACGGCAGGCTCGCGCCGAGAGCGAGGCAGTTGATCTGTTGTGTCCCTATCGAATTTCGCACTCGTAAGCCTACCAGAATCCTCGCTCTCGGCGCGAGCGAGTGCGTCAATAAGCGCGCAAAGTCTGCTCTAGAGAGTACTCACGGACGCGAGCTTTGCCTCAAAATGCTCCAAGATCATCGAATAAGGTGAGGATTTTGTTAATGGAAGTCCAATGAAGTGCAACTGTGTTCATCCCAACCACAAAGAGCGCAGGTTGCTCGTTTGTATGGGTTATTTTACCACGTCAGTCTACACTAATCGTTTTTAAGTTGATAGACTGCAAGTGCTTGCTCAAGAGTCGGTAGATCCCAGAAGAAATCGTACAATATAATCTCATACGCTCAAGTTTGGCACTTGATATATCCATTGACGATTATTTGAATCTACAAGAAGCTAGGGATGTGATGGTATTACTAACTGACAACTGAGGAAAGTCAATTTATGCTTTAAAAACTTTGATTTTAGAATACGGAAACGTTTGTGTCGTAAGAGTAATTAATGTATATATCAGGGCAGTCCGACTCCCACAAGTCTATTTTTTTGGCTTCCCTATCTTAAATTAGTTTTACTAGCGTGTATTACAGCCATTAATGGTATTTATAATGAATGTCTCTGCCAGTTTAACACCGTATAACAGTCCAACTCCCCAATCACTGCCGATGATTCTGGACACTTTACCCGATCCGGCAATTGATGGACAGCAATGCCCCCGTAGAAGCAGATTGCAAATCGATCTGATTTTGCTGGCAATTGAAGCACTGGATATAGGTGGCTCTGAAGCCATCCTGACATTTGCTGAAGAGTTAGATCTTAAAGGAATTATTAAAAACCGAGTGAATTTATGGCGGATGCGTAGCACTAACCCGATGCGACGAGCCAATATCCGCCGTCCCTTATCGATTACAGAGGCAAAAGCCTTAGTCGTCATTGCTTGTTACATAGCAAGGCGCTTGACTGTGACAATCCGTCAGTTACTCATCATATGTCAGCAAATGGATGAAAAACAGATCCCCTTAGAACAAAATTTGCGACTATCGAATTACTTAGAGCGTTTCAGAGCGCATTTTAAAAGCCGTATGAATCCCCGTCGTTCTGGTGTACTGGCATTGACTTCTGATGAAAAATTAGATGAGCTAGCGATTAATCTGCTGGGAAAATTGCTATTTTGTACTGGGACGACTGGAATGCAGCGGTTCTGGATTAGTCTTTTTGATGGTGAAGTGGAATGAATATTCAACGTAAGTATAGTTTACCTAATTGCACGCTGCTGTTAGAGGGTTTGAGTGAGGCGACAAAAGCTGCTCACTTTCAAGAAATGCGACCGGAACTGTCAATATTGGTGAATGCAGAATGTTATCTATCTGGTCACCCTCAGCCATTGACAGGAGGTCGAGAATTTTTTGAAAGTTTGGTGAGAGCCGTGAGTGCTTATGCTCAAGAATTTTTAAGTAATGTACCGAATCCTGTAGCACAAAACTCTGAGATGGAGTTAGTGCAGTTTCAGAAAGTTGATAGCAACCGACACAGATTGATCGTGCGTATAGAGAATGTACTTCAGGGTTTAGAATCTCATTCTCCACATGAGAAAAAGCCCATTCAATTTGATTTGAGTACTGTACAGTTGTTCGATTTAGTGGAGGCAGTGGATCAATTTTTCGCTGATAGCCAAACTTTACCAGAGTTGTCACTACGACTACAACCAGCTACCAGACGTCATGGCAGCACCAGTCAAGCTTTGATTAAGCACGCAGTACCGGCAACTGTGGGAGTGTCAAGTTTGGCAGTAGCTGCGATCGCAATTGGTTTGATTCCGCTTCCACAACTGGGTTCACCACAGCCGAAGACACAGCCGCAGACAAAGACTACGAAAAGCGTCAATAGCGCTGCACCCTCGCCTCCCATTATCACACCTACTACTAACGAACAGTTAGCTGCAACTCCCAAATTTTCTCATACATCTACTACACAAAATACAGATTTAGAAGCACTTTTACATTCAGTTCCAGAAATTACTGATGCATCCCAACTGCGCGCATTGAATCGCCAAGTTTACAATCAAATTAATCAAGCCTGGACTGATCGCGCCGGATTGAATCAAGATGTCGTTTATCGTGTCGGTGTCGCTGCGGATGGCGCAATTGTTGGATATAAGGCGGTAAATTCAGTAGCGAATCAGCTTGTCAGCAAAACTCCCCTACCAACCCAACTTTACAATCCTGCTCGCAGTGGCTCCAACGCGGTGGAACCAATTGCCCAGGTGAGAATAGTTTTTACAAAAAGAGGTGTGCTGCAAGTAAGCCCTTGGCGGGGGTACACGAAAACACCAGAGGTTACGGGGGCAAAAATCACTGATCCGAATACAGTGAAAAATTTAAATCAGAAGCTGTACGAGACGCTTCATCAAAATTGGCACAGTACCCCCTCATTTGCGCGAGATTTGAAGTATCGGGTTGCAGTGAACAAAGATGGCATCATCGCCGACTACGAACCGCTCAACCAAGTTGCCTTTGACTATTTCCGGCAAACACCGCTTCCCAAGTTGTTCCAAGCCATTTACGGTTCTACGGCAGCAGCGCCAAACACTAAGCAACCTCTTGCCCATTACCAAGTCATATTTAAGCCAAGTGGCGATTTGGAAGTTAGCCCTTGGCAAGGATATCGGTAACAACTGGTTTTTTTACTTAACAACTTTCCCCATATAACTTCCCCACAATTGAGCAGCTTGACCACTGCTGCCGGATGTGGGGGAATTGTTATCATTACCCAACCAAATACCAGTTACCAGTTTGCGGCTGGGAATAAAGCCGATAAACCAGAGATCAACGTTGTCATTTGTTGTACCGGTCTTACCAGATACTGCTAGATCGCTAAGTTCAGCACTGCGACCGGTCCCGTTGGTGACGACACCACGCAGCAAACGAGTCATTGTCTCGGCGACTGGCGTTCGCAGCACTCGCTTGTTCGCGTCTGGATCTTGGTCGAAAGAATAGATGACACGGCATGTCTTGAAATCATTGCGATCGCGGCAATCATTGCTATCAAGTATCCGGCTAATTGCATGAGGACGGTTCCACACACCCCCGTTACCAACACTACCAAAAGCACCCGTCATCTCCAAAACATTGACGACACTTTGGCCGAGTACTAAACCAGGAACTTTGTCGAGGTGAGACTTCACCCCCAAACGTCGTGCCATGTCCACGATTTTATCCAATCCGACTTGTTTTGCAATCCGCAGGGCAATTGGGTTTTCTGATTGGGCAAGTCCAGTGGCGAGACTTAAATCACTTGCCCCTGTCCGACAGGGTTTGTAGGTAAAGCCTTGCCAACGAAAAGGAGAACAGGAATAAGTCGATTCTGGTGAAATTTTTTGTTCAATCGCAGCTGTATACGTAAAGAGTTTAAAGGTGGAACCTGGTTGTCTTTGAGCTTGAACAGCACGATTGAACTGACTTTTTTTGTAATCAATGCCGCCTACCATAGCCTGAATTCCACCAGTGCTGGAATCAAGAGTGACAATCGCTCCTTGAGAAAATTTAAATTTTCCTCCATTGTCGCTAATATGTTTACGCAACTCTACTTCTGCTAGGTTTTGAATCGTTGGATCTAGCTGCGTCTCAATGATATAGTTGCCTTCGTTTGCTAAGTCCTCTCCCAAGATGGATGCGAGTTCTTTAAAGACATAACTGTAAAAATAAGGAGAAATAGTTTTTGCCTGTTGGTCGCACACTTTCCGGCTGATGTCAAGCGGCGATCGTCTAGCTCGGTTATAATCTTCAACTTTGACCGCGCCTATCTCCAGCAATCGGCGTAACACTCGATTCCGGTATTCGATTGTTTTTAGCTTATTTTGAGTATCGCCACCACAGAAATCAAAGCCGTTGGGAGCGGGTAAAATTGCCACCAAAGTTGCTGCTTCCGAGAGAGTTAACTCCCGAGCCGACTTTTCAAAGTAATATTTAGCGGCATCTTCAAAGCCGTAGGTATTGGCTCCCAAGAAAACCCGATTTAAGTAAGTCAGCAAAATAAAATCTTTGCTGTAAGACGCTTCTAACTTTGTGGCCACCATCGCCTCTCGGAATTTCCGCCCCAAGGAGTCCTGTCTTCCCACATAATCGCGGAACAAACTGCGGGCGACTTGTTGAGTGACTGTACTAGCTCCTTGCTGGACATCGCCGCTTTTCGTATTTATAAATACAGCTCGCAAAATCCCCAACGGGTCAACACCAAAGTGCCAGTAGTAACGGGTATCTTCTGAAGCTACGACTGCTTTTGCTAAATAAGGACCAAAGTCCCGCAATTGCTTCATATCTACGTGAGAAGTTGACCGCAACTCGCGTAATGGAGTGACGCCATCACGGGCATAAACAATCACTGGTGCCCGTGTCGCACCTGGTAGAGGTCTTACCGAAAATCGCGACCATTGAACGCCAAAAAATAGTGCCGTAAGCGCAGTGACACCGCCGACACCATATGCTCCCCAAGTTGCTGCTTTAACGTATAAAGGGGGTGGATCGACGTATTGCAGGCGCACTGATGCAGCAAGTTCTGGTGGTCCAAGGGTGAGGACATCACCATGACGCAGCTCTAAGGAAGCGACTCGACGCTTGCCCCGATAAATGCCATTCGTAGAGTTTTCATCTTTAATGACGAAAACGGGGGTTCGTTTCGTGGAATCCCGTGAGAGCGATAGATGAATCTGGCTGACAACTGGGTTACGCACCACGATGTCAGAGGATTTGGAACTGCGACCTAAAATGTAGCGATCGCCCAACAGCGGATAAACTTCTGCCTTATCTGCCCCCGAATCCTGTACCCAGATTTCGGGCACTCTGGCATTGGGTTTGAGCGCCAGTTTGGAAAAATCAACCCGAGCTTGGATTGTCTGTACTGCTTGAGTTAGCTGACCAAGCAAAGTTTGTGGCTTTTGAGGAGGTTGCGGGGAACTCATCGGCTATTGACACCACGGTTATTACTGAAGAATGAGTGCGAGCTGCAATTTCGATTTTCTTATTCCACCATTGTACTCATAACCTTGGAACGACGCAGGTTGTGAAACATTGTTCCCATTTTCATGTTTGGCAATCTGACTTGTGTTGTTAATTTTGACACTTAATTTCTCCTTGCAATCTAGAGCATCTGCTTCCTTCTTATGGTAGGTGTCAAGGAACTTCATTGCTACTTATGATTATGTTCTATAGGTTGACTAATCCATCGGGAAAGTCAGCATTTTTCATTTGGTATTTCTATAAGCTGTAGAATTA
>JAQYWN010000115.1:13584-13927 GCA_029379265.1 Rhizonema sp. NSF051 | reverse complement strand
GCTTGTCCACTCAGTGTTCCTGAGTCATTTTGTCTTGCGGTAGTCTAAACTCCAGTGCTGAAGAAGACGTGTAATTATATATCGATTACTGACTTGCGTAGAAATCCCCCACCTTACGGCAGGGGATTTTTTAGTTACCGACAAGCACATCCTCCGCGCTAATTAGATTAACCAAATTTACCAGCAGTAGCAGCAATTAGGAAGGCCGCGAAAGTCAGGATATAACCAACTGTAAAGTGGGCTAAACCAACCAAACGACCTTGAACGATCGACAAAGCAACGGGCTTTTCTTTCCATCGAACCAAGTTTGCCAGTGGTGTGCGTTCGTGTGCCCAGACGAGAG
>JAQYWN010000115.1:0-13484 GCA_029379265.1 Rhizonema sp. NSF051 | reverse complement strand
TCTTTCCATCGAACCAAGTTTGCCAGTGGTGTGCGTTCGTGTGCCCAGACGAGAGTTTCAATCAACTCTTGCCAGTAACCTCTCCAAGAGATCAGGAACATGAAGCCAGTTGCCCAGACTAAGTGTCCGAACAGGAACATCCAATCCCAAACTGACAGGTTGTTCATACCGTATGGGTTGTAACCGTTGATCACCTGTGCGGAGTTCGCCCAGAGGTAGTCGCGGAACCAACCCATCAAGTAGGTGGAAGACTCGTTAAATTGAGCAACGTTGCCTTGCCAAATTGCCAGATGTTTCCAGTGCCAGTAGAAGGTTACCCAACCAACGGTATTGAGTGCCCAGAACGTTGCCATATAAACAGAGTCCCAAGCCGAAATGTCACAAGTACCGCCACGACCGGGGCCGTCGCAAGGGAAGGCAAAGCCAAAGTCCTTTTTATCGGGCATCAGCTTAGAACCACGAGCATCCAAAGCGCCTTTGACAAGGACGAGAACTGTGGTGTGGATTGCCAAAGCAAAGGCATGGTGTACTAAGAAGTCGCCAGGGCCGATAGTCAAGAACAATGAATTAGTACCATTGTTAATTGCGTCCACCCAACCAGGTAACCATGGAGCGGGAACGTTGGAAGCAATACTGTCTGGATTGGACAGCAGAGTGTTTAAACCATATAGCACTTTACCGTGAGAAGCTTGGATGAACTGGGCAAACACCGGTTCAATCAAGATTTGCTTCTCTGGTGTACCAAAAGCGACAACTACGTCATTGTGAACGTACAAACCGAGGGTGTGGAAGCCTAAGAACAGCGATACCCAGCTGAGGTGAGAAATTATCGCTTCTTTATGCTTGAGCACACGGTCGAGTACGTTGCCCTTATTTTGTTCTGGGTCATAATCCCGCACCCAGAATATGCCTGCGTGGGCGAAAGCACCGAGCATGAAGAACACAGCAAGATACTGGTGGTGCGTGTACAAAGACGCCTGGGTTGTATAGTCCTTAGCGATAAACGCGTAAGGAGGCATGGCGTACATGTGCTGCGCTACCAAGGATAGAGCCGTACCAAGCGCTGCCAAGTGTATGGACAACTGGAAGTGCAGCGAGTTGTTATAGGTATCGTACAGCCCTTGGTGGGGCAAGTTGAATTGACCTTCTGTTTGGACGCCAAAGAAGTTTCTGGCGTTCAGCATTTCTTTAATGCTGTGACCAATACCGAAGTTCGTCCGGTACATGTGACCAGCAATGATGAAGATCACTGCGATCGCTAGGTGGTGGTGAGCCATATCGGTCAACCACAGCGATTCTGTTTGAGGATGGAACCCACCCAAGAACGTCAGAATCGCAGTTCCGGCTCCTGTCGATGTGCCGAAGAGATGATTCGCCGTGTCTGGATTAGCTGCGTATGCTCCCCAATTCCCAGTGAAGAATGGTTTCAACCCTTCTGGATGAGGCAGTGTCGTCAGGAAGTTATCCCAACCTACGTGCTGTCCACGAGATTCGGGGATGGCTACGTGTACCAAGTGACCTGTCCATGCCAGAGAACTCACACCAAACAAACCTGCTAGGTGGTGGTTTAGACGTGGCTCAGCACTCTTAAACCAAGCTAAGCTGGGACGGAACTTCGGCTGTAAGTGCAACCAGCCTGCGAACAAGAACAATGCTGCCAATAGCAGTAGGAATACTGAACCTTGGTACAGGTCATTATTTGTCCGCATGCCAATGGTGTACCACCAGTGGTATACACCTGAATAGGCAATGTTGACTGGGTTGCTTGCTCCGCCTTGAGTAAATGCTTCTACAGCTGGTTTCCCAAAGTGGGGGTCCCAAATTGCATGGGCTATCGGACGGATGTGAAGAGGATCTTTAATCCACTGTTCAAAGTTACCTTGCCAAGCGACGTGGAATAGGAGGCTAGATGCCCACAGGAAGATGATTGCTACATGACCAAAGTGGGTTGCGAAAATCTTTTGGTAAAGACTTTCCTCTGTCATGCCATCATGGCTTTCAAAATCATTTCCTGTAGCCATCGCATACCAGATCCGGCGTGTCGTCGGATCTTGTGCGAGATCCTGGTTAAATTTTGGAAATTTTGTTGCCATAGGTTTGATGAATATTTTTCTCCCCAATCAAAATTCTACGCTTTCAATACCGCTCCCATATAGTCGGGCACTAAAAAACGTAATAATACGTCAACACAGTTCAGTTAAGATAATTTATCTACCGTCAACCAATGTAGAGACGCCATGATCTCAGCGTCTCTACATTAAACAGCGTGTCTCGAAACAGCCGAAAATTCCTACCGATAGAGCGTTAACTGAACCGTATTGAATAATAAGTAGGTTGGCGCAAAAAAACTTGATTATTTTATGAAAAAATCCCCTGCCACAAGGCAGGGGATTTCTATTAATTATCTAAAACTGCTAATTCAACTAATTAGATTAACCAAATTTACCAGCAGTAGCAGCAATTAGGAACGCTGCGTAGGTGAGGATATAACCAACTGTAAAGTGGGCTAAACCAACCAAACGAGCTTGAACGATCGACAAAGCAACGGGCTTGTCTTTCCATCGAACCAAGTTTGCCAGTGGTGTGCGTTCGTGTGCCCAGACGAGAGTTTCAATCAACTCTTGCCAGTAACCTCTCCAAGAGATCAGGAACATGAAGCCAGTTGCCCAGACTAAGTGTCCGAACAGGAACATCCAATCCCAAACTGACAGGTTGTTCATACCGTATGGGTTGTAACCGTTGATCACCTGTGCGGAGTTCGCCCAGAGGTAGTCGCGGAACCAACCCATCAAGTAGGTGGAAGACTCGTTAAATTGAGCAACGTTGCCTTGCCAAATTGCCAGATGTTTCCAGTGCCAGTAGAAGGTTACCCAACCAACGGTATTGAGTGCCCAGAACGTTGCCATATAAACAGAGTCCCAAGCCGAAATGTCACAAGTACCGCCACGACCGGGGCCGTCGCAAGGGAAGGCAAAGCCAAAGTCCTTTTTATCGGGCATCAGCTTAGAACCACGAGCATCCAAAGCGCCTTTGACAAGGACGAGAACTGTGGTGTGGATTGCCAAAGCAAAGGCATGGTGTACTAAGAAGTCGCCAGGGCCGATAGTCAAGAACAATGAATTAGTACCATTGTTAATTGCGTCCACCCAACCAGGTAACCATGGAGCGGGAACGTTGGAAGCAATACTGTCTGGATTGGACAGCAGAGTGTTTAAACCATATAGCACTTTACCGTGAGAAGCTTGGATGAACTGGGCAAACACCGGTTCAATCAAGATTTGCTTCTCTGGTGTACCAAAAGCGACAACTACGTCATTGTGAACGTACAAACCGAGGGTGTGGAAGCCTAAGAACAGCGATACCCAGCTGAGGTGAGAAATTATCGCTTCTTTATGCTTGAGCACACGGTCGAGTACGTTGCCCTTATTTTGTTCTGGGTCATAATCCCGCACCCAGAATATGCCTGCGTGGGCGAAAGCACCGAGCATGAAGAACACAGCAAGATACTGGTGGTGCGTGTACAAAGACGCCTGGGTTGTATAGTCCTTAGCGATAAACGCGTAAGGAGGCATGGCGTACATGTGCTGCGCTACCAAGGATAGAGCCGTACCAAGCGCTGCCAAGTGTATGGACAACTGGAAGTGCAGCGAGTTGTTATAGGTATCGTACAGCCCTTGGTGGGGCAAGTTGAATTGACCTTCTGTTTGGACGCCAAAGAAGTTTCTGGCGTTCAGCATTTCTTTAATGCTGTGACCAATACCGAAGTTCGTCCGGTACATGTGACCAGCAATGATGAAGATCACTGCGATCGCTAGGTGGTGGTGAGCCATATCGGTCAACCACAGCGATTCTGTTTGAGGATGGAACCCACCCAAGAACGTCAGAATCGCAGTTCCGGCTCCTGTCGATGTGCCGAAGAGATGATTCGCCGTGTCTGGATTAGCTGCGTATGCTCCCCAATTCCCAGTGAAGAATGGTTTCAACCCTTCTGGATGAGGCAGTGTCGTCAGGAAGTTATCCCAACCTACGTGCTGTCCACGAGATTCGGGGATGGCTACGTGTACCAAGTGACCTGTCCATGCCAGAGAACTCACACCAAACAAACCTGCTAGGTGGTGGTTTAGACGTGGCTCAGCACTCTTAAACCAAGCTAAGCTGGGACGGAACTTCGGCTGTAAGTGCAACCAGCCTGCGAACAAGAACAATGCTGCCAATAGCAGTAGGAATACTGAACCTTGGTACAGGTCATTATTTGTCCGCATGCCAATGGTGTACCACCAGTGGTATACACCTGAATAGGCAATGTTGACTGGGTTGCTTGCTCCGCCTTGAGTAAATGCTTCTACAGCTGGTTTCCCAAAGTGGGGGTCCCAAATTGCATGGGCTATCGGACGGATGTGAAGAGGATCTTTAATCCACTGTTCAAAGTTACCTTGCCAAGCGACGTGGAATAGGAGGCTCGATGCCCACAGGAAGATGATTGCCACATGACCAAAGTGGGTTGCGAAAATCTTTTGGTAAAGATTTTCCTCTGTCATGCCATCATGGCTTTCAAAATCATTTCCTGTAGCCATCGCGTACCAGATCCGGCGTGTCGTCGGGTCCTGTGCGAGATCCTGGCTAAATTTTGGAAATTTTGTTGCCATAGGTTTGATAAAATCCTCTGACCTTGAAAGAGTATCGGAGGGGCGGAAGCGCGGAGTTAGTAGTTAGTAGTTTGTTATTTGTTGCTTGCTGTTTTGAACTACCAACAACTAAAAACTATTAACCAAAAACTCCTCACTCCTCACTCTCTGTAAACTAAACTACCCCAATGTAAGAATTCGTGCGTGGAAGAACGCCCAGGTGGTTACAATACCCCCTAAAAGGTAGTGAGCGACTCCGACAGCTCGACCCTGAACAATACTCAGAGCGCGAGGCTGAACTGATGGTGCTACCTTCAATTTATTATGCGCCCAAACAATTGACTCAATCAATTCTTGCCAATAGCCACGACCACTAAACAGGAACATTAAGCTGAATGCCCAGACAAAGTGACCGCCCAAGAAGAGGAGACCATATGCTGACAGCGCACTGCCGTAAGAATTGATGACTTGTACGGCATGTGCCCACAGGAAGTCACGTAACCAGCCGTTAATTGTGATGGCACTTTCAGCAAAGTTACCACCCGTTATATGAGTTACAACACCGTCTGCATCTACCGTTCCCCAGACATCTGATTGCATTTTCCAGCTGAAGTGGAAAATCACGATGGAAATGGTGTTGTACATCCAGAACAAACCGAGGAATACATGGTCCCAACCAGACACCTGACAGGTGCCACCACGACCGGGTCCATCACAGGGGAAGCGGAAGCCTAAGTTCATCTTATCTGGAATCAGACGGGAAGAACGGGCAAACAGGAATCCCTTTAACAGAATTAGGACTGTAACATGAATTTGGAATGCGTGGATGTGGTGGATCATAAAGTCCGCCGTACCCAGCGCGATCGGCATCATTGCCACTTTACCGCCCACAGCTAGGATACCACCGCCGAAAGCATAGCTTACAGGTTCCAGAGCATTAGGTGCAGTTGCTCCAGGTGCAACAGTATGCAGGTTTTGTACCCATTGAGCAAATACTGGCTGCAACTGAATTGCGGTGTCTGAGAACATATCTTGAGGACGACCCAAGGCACGCATTGTGTCGTTGTGGACGTACAGTCCGAAGCTATGGAAGCCCAGGAACATACATACCCAGTTTAGGTGGGAGATAATAGCATCCCGGTGACGAAGCACGCGCTCCAAAACGTTGTTTTGGTTAACGACTGGATCGTAATCGCGCACCATAAAGATGGTAGCGTGAGCTGCTCCACCCACAATCAGGAATGCACCAATCCACATGTGGTGAGTGAATATGCACAACTGTGTAGCATAGTCAGTTGCCAAGTACGGATATGGAGGCATCGCGTACATGTGGTGCGCAATAATAATGGTCAGCGAACCCAGCATTGCCAGGTTAGTTCCCAATTGCGCATGCCACGAGGTGGTCATGTTTTCGTAGATACCTCTGTGACCGTCACCAGTGAAGGGACCTTTGTGGTTTTCCAGGATCTCTTTAATACTGTGACCGATTCCCCAGTTAGTACGGTACATATGACCGGCAACTATGAACAGGACGGCGATCGCCAGGTGGTGATGAGCAATGTCGGTCATCCACAAGCCACCTGTGACTGGGTTCAAACCGCCCTTGAAGGTTAGGAAGTCAGCATACTGACCCCAGTTCAAAGTCCAGAATGGTGTTAACCCGTTTGAAAAGCTAGGGTATAACTCAGTTATTAAGTCACGGTTCAAAATGTACTCGTGGGGTAACGGTACATCCTTAATGGGCACTCCCGCATCCAACAGCTTGTTAATAGGTGAGGAGACGTGAATTAAGTGACCTGTCCATCCCAAGGAACCCAAGCCCAATAGTCCAGCCAAGTGGTGGTTCAGCATTGACTCCACGTTCTGGAACCATTCCAGTTTAGGAGCACGCTTGTGGTAGTGGAACCAACCAGCAAATAGGAACAAGCTTGCTAATACCAAGCCGCCTATGGCTGTGCAGTAGAGCTGGAATGAATTTGTAATACCCCAGCCGCGCCAAATTTGGAAAAAGCCTGAGGTGATTTGGATGCCGTGGAAACCACCACCAACATCGGCATTCAAAATGTCTTGACCAACAATTGGCCACACAGTTTGAGCGCTAGGCTTGATGTTGAGGGGATCGCTCAGCCAAGCTTCGTAGTTTGAGAAACGAGCGCCGTGAAATATCATCCCGCTGAGCCACAGAGTCACTACTGCTAAGTGACCGAAGTGTGCTGCGAATATCTTGCGGGATATATCTTCTAAATCGCTTGTGTGTGTATCGAAATCATGGGCAAGCGCGTGCAGGTTCCAAATCCATGTGGTGGTTTTGGGACCTCTGGCTAAGGTTTTGTCGAAATGCCCTGGCTTTGACCAGAGTTCAAACGAGGTTGGAACTGGGTCATTATCGACGATGATTCTTGCCTTTTTTTCCTCGCGCTCTGGAGGACTAATTGTCATTCGGCCTCCTCTCTATAAAGTAAGGATTGAGGACTCTGGTCTTCTACAAGTTGTCTTCAAAGGCTGCAGTCAGCTTTAAAAGCTTCTTCCAGCACTTACACTGGCTCAGCAGTGAAGACCCCATGTGAATATTGCTTTCTCGTTGAATTATAAAGGCTGATCTCATACATTGTTAGATACTTGTTAATAATACTTCAAACTCTCCAAATCAGTTGTGTTATCTGCCTTTTGTAGTTTAACTCTTGGTCAAAAAGTCAATAGATAGTTCACTTATTTTACAAAGCGCAACAATTCGTAAAAATAGCGGTTTTGTTAAGTATTTTTACTAACTTATGAGTTTAGGGAGATAAGGGTGTAAGCAACAGGAGGGTGGGAATGAAAGCGCTTTAAATCAATAGGTAGCGTAGGCGTAGCCCGCCGCAGGCCGAAGCGCTTCAGTAAAGTTCTCTTCAGGTAAATGCAAACACCTTTGTTAATAAGCTTCCCCTGTTTCCCGCACCCCTAAACCTTTTTTGAGATATGGTTCATCATGGACAGTTTGAGCCAAAATAATTCTGTCAGTTGTTTAAAGTCACTGACCCCCTGCTATAACCAGGGGGCTTGCAATAACAAAATTGTGAAAGCTTAGAGCAGTTCTCTAAGAACAAAGTTCGATTCCTAAAACGTTCAACCGGGCTAATCGTGAAGGCAGTTACAACTGCCGTTTATGTTTCCTCCGTGGTTTAAAAACACACGGTTTCCACATGTATCGGAGATAATTTAGATGAAATTGTGGCAGACGACGGTGTTAGCAAAGCTTCGACCTAGGAGAATTACTGTCCTCAGGTCACTTATCGCATTCTTACTAGTATTAAATTTGACCAGTTGTGGCGATAAAGCGGTCAGCCAAGTACCAAATACGTCTAGCGGCGTGCAGGAAAAAGTTCAACTTTCCAAGCAAATCTCAGAAGTTTCGCCACCAGCAGCAATTCAAGAACTGCGTCAAGCTTTGGAAGTCTACCAGCCACAAGTAACAATTGTTACGCCTAAATCAGATGAAGTGCTGCAAGACAACACAGTGAATGTCAGCTTTCTAGTTAAGGATTTACCTATATTTAAAGAATCACAATTGGATATTGGTCCGCATTTACACGTAATTCTTGATAACGAACCTTACACAGCCATCTATGATTTAAATCAGCCCTTGGTTTTGCCAGAGTTGTCTCCTGGTACACATACCTTACGAGTCTTTGCCTCGCATCCTTGGAATGAAAGCTTTAAAAATGAAGGTGCGTACGCCGAGACAACATTTCACATTTTCACGAAAACCGATGATAATCACCCGAATCCAGCCAAGCCCCTGTTAACTTATAACAGTCCCCAAGGTCGTTACGGGTCAGAGCCGATTTTACTGGACTTTTACCTCACGCAGGCACCACTGCATATAGTCGCTCAAGACAACCCTAAGGATGAAATTGCTGATTGGCGCATTCGCTGCACTATTAATGGTGAAAGTTTTGTTCTTGATCGTTGGCAAGCAGTCTATCTTAAAGGCTTTAAGCCTGGTAAAAACTGGGTAAAACTAGAATTTCTCGACGAACAGGGCAACCCTGTCAAAAATGTCTTTAACAGCACAGTCAGACTCATCACCTACGAACCTAAAGGGAGAGACACTCTGTCTAAAATTGTTAGAGGAGAAATCTCAATCGATAAAATTCGTGGAATTGTAGATCCTAACTACACTGCTAAGACACCAAATATTGAACCCACTCCTACTTCAACACCTAGCTTTGAAAAATTACCCGAAACTCAGCCTCTGGAAGAAAAACTTCCAACTGTAGAGCCAACTCCTACTGTGTCGCCCACACTACCAGAGATTATCAAGTCTCCACTACCAGAAACCACAATAGAAACACAGCCTGAAGTCACTCCAGAAGCTGAATCAAAAACTTTACCTGACAAAGTTGCTCCTCAAGCAGAGAAAAAGAGACTTCGCGGATTCTTTCAACGTCGTCGAGAACCATCAGTAACTCCCCAGCCAACTCCTACTGTGTCGCCCACGCTACCAGAGATTCTCGAGTCTCCACTACCAGAAACCACAATAGAAACACAGCCTGAAGTCACTCCAGAAGCTGAATCAAAAACTTTACCTGACAAAGTTGCTCCTCAAGCAGAGAAAAAGAGACTTCGCGGATTCTTTCAACGTCGTCGAGAACCATCAGTAACTCCCCAGCCAACTCCCACTGTGTCGCCCACGCTACCAGAGATTCTCGAGTCTCCACTACCAGAAACGACAATCGAACCACAGCCTGAGGTCACTCCAGAAGCTGAATCAAAGATTTTACCTGACAAAGTTGCTCCTCAAGCAGAGAAAAAGAGACTTCGCGAATACTTTCAACGTCGTTGGGCACCATCAGTAACTCCCGAAGCAACTCCCACTGTATCGCCCACGCTACCAGAGATTCTCGAGTCTCCACTACCAGAAACGACAATTGAACCACAGCCTGAGGTCACTCCAGAAGCTGAATCAAAGATTTTACCTGACAAAGTTGCTCCCCAACCAGGAACACTGGACTGAGAAAGATACTTCAACTGAAGCAGTAGAAGTCACCCACTGAATTTTGTACCCAGAATCAGTGAAGGCGATATTGCCAGGTAAAGTCCGAACATTCCCCGACTGATTATTAATATTGGCAACACTTAGAGCGGGGAATAGTTCGGATTTTCCTTATCTCCTACTTTTGCCTTCATGAATGTAAATCATCCGATTTACAAAGGATAAATAAGCTTCCATCACCTCCGCGTCCAATTCTTAAAGTTTCATCCAAGTAAGTAATGTCGAGGGTAGCAATTCTACCTGGAGGATTATTAGCACTTGATACCTTGAATGGGTTAAGTTGAGGAGTGACAAAGCCAGCAATTTTCTGAATCGACAAATAGCGTTTATCAAAATAGACGTTGAGACGTTTGTCTGGTAGAGAATCAGAATTTTCTTGATCTAGCTCAAAGGTAGCTGTTACCTTGACGTATCCCGATAGTATTCCAAGAGGATATGTAACACTAGCTAGATTAAAAAACGTATTGTCTGCGATATTTATCACTTGATAAACTTTACCTAGCTTTAAACCCAATGGAAGTTTCTCTAAAGAACGGATTTCTCTAGCAGTAGAGTATAGGAGTTGCCAAGTCCCTTGAAGCAGAAAAGGGGCAGTTCTCAAAGGATTGAGATTAGGATTGACATTTTCAAGTTCAAGAGTCAGTTGCTCTATTTTTTGAGCTTGAGTTTTATCTAGCTTCAAATCAGTAACAGGAGAGCCATCACGCTCAGATTGAATCGAATCAAGAAAAACTTGTAATTTTTCTTTAACTGCTAGTTGATTGTTCAAGGTTCTTTTTTGGGATGAGTCGGTCTTTACCTTGATTCTATAACATGTCCTATCTTGCACCTATTGAGCTAAACGCGTTTGAATCTCTGCTGGTTTTACTCTTTTAAAGCACGAAGAAGTCAACCAAAGATACTCAACTCCAAACCTTGAGATAAAGCTTCTACAAAGGCAAGTGCTTTGATCGGATTACCGACAGTATCTAAAACAGGGCTATAACAGGCGATCGCACCCTCACCTGGTATAATAGCAAGAAGTGTGCCACTAATGCCCGACTTCATCGGCAAACCAGTTCGGATAGCAAACTGAGAAGAAGCCTCATAAAGTCCGCAGCTGAGCATCAGCGCATTAACACTACGACAGTTTTGCGGTGCAATTAATTTACTTTCATTCGTAAGAAGTTTTCCTAAAAGAGCTACATCTTTCACTGTCCCTGACAAACAGCATATTTGCTCGTAAGTCTCAAGTGCTGTATCTAAATTCTTTAAATATCCACTCGTAGTTAGGTACTTAGCGATTTCTCGATTTGTAATTGAGTTCGCCAAGCGCACCGAAGCCAGCATTATTTCGTCCAACTTAAAATCACAACCTGCTAATTGATTTAGCCATTGACACAGGCGACTTGTGCGATCGCGTGGATTGTCTCCTGGTAATTTATCAGCTAAAGTAATAGCCCCACTATTGATCATCGGATTGCGGGGTCGTCCGTTATCGGCAATAAGTTGATCGAGGGAATTGAAAGGAGCGTCTGATGGTTCAACCCCAACCCACTGAAAAACTTTCTCTACTCCCAGATTTTCTAGTAAGTATAGTAGCGTAAAAGGCTTGATAACACTCATCAGGGGAAATACACAAGCTGTCTCACCCTCGCTGAAATGCCCGAACTTACAGTCTATGTAAACTGCAAACCAACGAGAATCAGCCATAGCCAGAAGAGGAATGCGATCGGCAACTCGTCCTTGATATGATAAAGCTCTAGCTTGTTGTACCCAAGCTGATAACTTAGTAGTCGTTAATCTTTCCAGTCCGGTCATCATTAAGTTTAAAAAATAGTGTAACAATTAAGGCGACGTAAGGAAGACTCCTGTTTCAACTGAAAAAAATACATCCTAGTGATGAATAATAGACAATAAAAAGTAAACAACAATTACCAATTCCCACGCACCATTTTCTAAACCGTTAATTTACTAATAGGGTAATCAGGAATGACAAATTATGTTAAATGCCCGTGTTAGAGCGCCAGAACTCCCTCAAGATTTTCCTTGGCTTAACACAGACACACCCTTGTCTCTAAAGCAACTGAAAGGTAGAGTCATCATTTTAGACTTTTGGACATACTGCTGTATCAACTGTTTGCACATCCTACCAGACTTGAAATATCTAGAACAAAAGTATAAAGATAGTCTTACCATTATTGGTGTACATAGTGCTAAATTTGACAACGAAAAGGAAACTGAAAATATTCGTCAAGCTATTTTGCGCTACGATATCGAACATCCAATTTTAGTGGACAAAGGTTTCGAGGTTTGGCAACAATATGCCGTGCGTGCTTGGCCAACCTTAGTAGTGATCGATCCAAAAAGTTATGTAATAAGTTCATTAGCTGGTGAGGGTCATTGTCATGTTTTAGATGAGTTGATTCAACAGTTAATACACCAACATCGACAGCAAGGAACTATTAACTTTCAAGAACTGAACTATTCTTTGGAAAAACAGCGACAACCATTAATTACACCACTGGCTTTTCCGAGTAAAGTCTTGGCGGTAAAAGAAAGATTATTCATTGCCGATTCCGGACATCACCGCTTAATTATAAGTAACTTAGAAGGAGAAATCATACATTTAATTGGTACAGGGAAATCAGGTTTAATAGATGGTAATTTTCAAGAAGCTCAGTTTTTTACACCTCAAGGAATGGCATTTGATGAAGAAAATGAAATCTTATACGTTGCTGATACAGATAATCATGTTTTGCGGCGAGTTGACTTGATGCATCAAGTCGTGGAAACGATCGCCGGCACTGGCAAGCAAAGCCGCAATGTCCATCCTCATAGCGGTTGTGGACAACAAACAGCACTTTCATCTCCTTGGGATTTACAAAAGTTGGGAAATACCCTATTGATCGCAATGGCTGGTTCCCATCAAATCTGGCAAATGGAATTGGAAAGCAGTATCATCAGAACTTATGCTGGTATTGGTGCAGAAGCTTGTATTGATGGCGCACTCTCAGAATCTGCCTTTGCCCAACCCAGCGGCATTACCACTGATGGCAAGGAATTATACATTGCTGACAGCGAAGTTAGCTCAATTCGTGGTGTGACATTGGTTGAACCTCAGCAAGTCAGAACTGTTTGTGGTAGTGGCGATTTATTTGGTTTTGACGATGTTGATGGACAAGGTGACGATGTGCGCTTGCAGCACTGTTTGGGGGTAGAGTACGCTCAGAATTATCTTTGGGTAGCAGATACTTACAACCACAAAATTAAACGAGTCGATCCTCATACAGGCGATTGTCAAACAGTATTGGGTAGTTCTGCGGGATTGCAAGATGGTAAAGCTAAAAACAGCCGCTTCTGTGAACCTTCAGGATTAAGTATTATAAATTCTCATTTATATATTGCTGATACAAACAACCATGCCATCCGCCACGTTAATTTAGATACACTGAGCGTCACAACTCTAAAATTTCCTGGTTTGTGTGCGCCAGATGTATGTATTCCTAATTAAAGAGTAAATCGCGATTTTATAGCAGATTTCAACTGAGAGTAATGATTATTACAAAGACGCAACGTTAAAGCTCTTCGCTTTTCAAAAATGGTGTGAGTTAAAACTTATACAGGGCGATCGCTAAATTCTGATAAGCACGTTACAAATACAAACAATTACTAAGTTTTTTTATCAAGATTTTAATTGATTTTATGCTAAGTAACTGGCAGAATATGCAGGAAAGTAACGGCAAGTAGCTATTTGCCTTACCATTCCCTTTGTAACAAATATTGGTGTTGATATGAGTGAAAACTTTATACCTTTAGACTCTAATGATGTAGTACTTATAGGA
>JAQYWN010000114.1 GCA_029379265.1 Rhizonema sp. NSF051 | reverse complement strand
CCTTGTTTCAATCCCACGTTTTTAAGCGTGGGTGCCTTCTGCCTTCTGCCTTCTGCCTCCTGCCTTCTGCCTTCTGAATGTTCTTTGTCACCGATATGAGTTTTAACCTAAAATTTTTATTTATGGCTAGTTTATTAGCATTTAAATTGTATTTATTTAGATAGGAGACAGAAGTGAAGAGGCAGGAGTGTTATTCTTGGTTACCCAGATCACTCCTGCCTCTTCTACCTCCTCAGTACGCGATGCCTACGGCCACGGCTTAAGCCGTATCGCGATTTGGGAAAACGATTGATCTAGCCACCCCAGATTTTCTCCAAAACAGTTTGGGGTGCAATATCAGTTATTTTGCCTGTGTGCGATTTAATGGCAAGGAATTTATTGCTTTGAGGCAATAGTTTAGCTGGTTGTGCGGAACCAAATAAAGCAATGGTATAAGTTTGTACTGCTACACTTAACTGCATCAATACACTATCCGTACATAGCATCAAGTTTGCTCCAGCAATCATCGCTGCTAATTTGCCAATATCATCTGGAGAACTGAGCTTGATATTTGACGTAGATTGCTTGAGACTATTGACAAACTCTTCATCATCGGGTTCAGATATGACCACTATAGGCATATCTGGCTGCTTGTACTGTAAGTCTTGAATAATCTGCTGCCAGTATTTAACAGGGTAGGCGTTATCCAGACTTTTCAGCTTGGCTACCTTGCTGGAGCTACCACTAATTAAAACGTAGCCTGTTTCTTTGATTCCTAACCGTTGTTGCTCCTTATCTGCCCAGTCAATATCTGTAGACGGCACGTTGATTGTTAACTCGGGAGAGGAAGAGTTGATGCCTAACCCTTGCAACAAATCGTGATACATAGTAGCAGCATACTGCTCTGTTTTCAAAGGAACTGAGTTGGTAAGAAAAGCAGATCCTTTGCCTTGATAACCAATGCGCGTGGGAATTCCAGTCAACCAGAGTAAAAGACCTACTAACCAGCTTTGCCCTAAAGCAATTGCAACATCGTACTCGCGTTCGCGAATTACTCCTACCAAATTTGCCCAGTCAGCCATACTGTTACGGTCTTTAAAATCAAACATCCGTACCTCGTTAACTGACTTGCTCACTCGGTAAGCTGCCTTCGATTGGGGTTCCACAACGACATCTATGTGGGCGTTGGGGTAATGCCGCTTCAGGTCATCAAGAGTGGGAAAGAAGAGAATTTGGTCGCCAATTCCGCCAGGAACAAGGGCTACTACTCGCATAATATTTATTTACGCTTACTCGCTCCCTATTTTAGGGGAAGATAGGGTTTGTTAGTTATTAGTTGTTAATTGCTAATTGTTCATTACCATTAACCGTTAACCATTAACTAGTATAAAGTTGGGGAAGATCGTGCATTTATTAATTCCAGCTGCGGGAACAGGAAGAAGAATGGGGAGCGATCGCAACAAACTCCTTTTAAGAGTAAGATCGCAACCAATTATCAGTTGGACTCTCAAAGCGGCTGAAGCTTCGCATTACATAAGTTGGATAGGTATTATTTCTCAACCTACTGACTGGCAAGACTTCAAGGCTATTCTTACTCAACAGAAGCTTACCAAGCCAGTGGAGTTGATTCTAGGTGGCTCTACCCGTCAAGAATCGGTTTACAATGGCTTGCAGGCTCTGCCAAACTCAGCTAAGCAGGTTTTAATTCATGATGGAGCCAGATGTCTTGCTACAGCCGATTTACTTGACAGGTGCGCCTATGCCTTGTCCCAGTGTCATGGTTTGATTGCTGGAGTACGTGTAAAGGACACGATCAAAGTTGTAGGTGAAGATGGCATTGTTAAAAGTACTCCTGATCGACGGCAACTGTGGGCGGCACAAACTCCTCAAGGATTTGATGTTAAATTATTGAAACAGTGTCATGCTGAGGGGATTCGTCAAGGATGGGAAGTCACTGACGACGCGGCTTTGTTTGAAAAGTGTAGCTACAACGTGCAAATTGTTGAGGGTGAAGAGACAAATTTAAAGGTGACGACTCCACAAGATTTGGCAATTGCCGAGTTTATATTGAAAAATAGACTGGGTGAGGAGTAAGGTAATTTCTCAGAGCGTAAATCTTAATTGAAGATCAGCTCTCTCGTCCTTCTGACAAATAACCTTCAGTCTTCGGGCTTTATGTTTAATAAATTTTGTTGATGTTAATATTAAGTATTGACTTAAAAAGATAATCATGATAAGATGCGACACAATTTTTATTGGTCTTATGTCCTGAATGCAGCGTAGCAAGCAATGGCTAAGGCGTGATGACCAATAACCAATGACTAAGAACCGATGAATTCAGCGACTAAAATCGAAGCGATTCTCTATTTAAAAGGTAAACCCCTGTCAATCGGCGAAATTGCTGATTATGCCGCCTGCGATCGCGCTACTGCTGAGGAGGGCATAATTGAATTAATTGATGAGTACGCCCATCGAGATAGTGCTTTGGAAGTAGTGGAAACTCCGACTGGTTACAGTTTGCAACTGCGATCAGACTTTCATGACCTAGTGCAAATTATGATCCCAGTAGAATTGGGTGTTGGAGCATTGCGGAGTTTAGCAGCGATCGCCCTCAATAGTCCCATACTTCAAAGCGATCTCATTAACCTACGTGGTTCAGGAGCATATCAACACGTTCAAGAACTCGTTGAGCTCGGTTTCGTGCGGAAACGCCGAGACAGTGATTCTCGATCCTATTCGCTACAAGTCACTTCCAAATTTCATCAGTATTTTCAAATCGAGCAACTTCCGCAACAATTAGCCCTCAACTTGGGCAGGGGAGAGGCAGAGGCAGAGGAAGCGCTTGAAGTAGGGGGGGAAGAGGAATAAAAATAACTCCAGTCTCCTGACTCCTGACTCCTATCTCCCGACAGAGGTAATATGTCTCACCCCTCTACTATGGTTTAGAGTAGAATTAGCCACTCAGCTAAAAAAATTGCAAATGGTGTTTGATCCTAACTTTTTAAATGACAACCCTGAGGAACACCCCAATCAGCTTCTGAATGATAACTTTGAAGAAATTCCCAATCAGTTGCTCAAATATTTACAGCATCAGTCGCCTGAAGTCTTAGCCCGTGTCGCTCAGTCTGTAAGCCCTGAAATTAAACAAATCATTTCGCAAAACGTCCAAGGGCTTGTTGGAATGCTACCCTCAGAAAATTTCAATGTCCAAGTGACAACAGATAGAGACAATCTTGCGGGTTTGTTGGCATCGGCAATGATGACGGGGTACTTCCTGCGCCAGATGGAACAACGAATGCACTTAGATCATTTGAGTAATTCGTAAAAGTTATGAGTTGTAAGTGATGAGTGATGAATTCCGAATTATTTCTCCTGCTATCTGAGTCACTAATTCAAAAATAAAACTCCTCACTTTGCTCTCTTAACTCACTTGTAGACACCCCTACTTCTGAGGATAAACCCCTAACTGTACCTCAAAGGTTTGATTTTTACCGTCGCGGTTGATTGCAATTTCCAGTTTGTCGCCGACTGTGCTCGAATCTATCAATTGCTGAACCTGAGCGGTCGTGTCAACTTGTTTACCTTTAATTTTTTGAATAATGTCCCCAGGATGTATTCCTGCTTTCTGTGCTGGTGATTTTTCTTGAATTGCTTTAATCGCAATACCGCTATCCTGCTGGATGTTAAGATTATTTTCTTGATTGATCTGTAGTTTCTTCGCAGGAGAAAGGTCTGTCATCTCAACTCCGAGAAACGGATGTTCCACATGACCTTTTGTAAACAGTTCACCAGCAATGCGAGCAGCGACATCAATCGGGATAGCAAAACCGAGTCCGCGAGCATCGGCACGGATGGCGGTGTTAATACCAATAACCTCGCCTGAGGCGTTTAATAAAGGTCCACCAGAGTTACCAGGATTAATTGCTGCGTCGGTTTGGATAAAGGTTACTCGTTTATCTGGAACTCCGACTTGGGCGCTCGTGCGACCAGTTGCACTAACGATACCGATTGTGACAGTATTATCTAACCCTAAGGGATTGCCAATTGCGATCGCCCACTGTCCTGGTATCAATTTTTGAGAATTTCCCAGTTTGACTGTTGGCAATTTCTCGGCAGAAATTTTTACCGCAGCGACATCTGTGATCGAATCGACTCCTACGACTTTCCCCTCAAAAGTTCGACCGTCTTTAAGGGTAACTACTACTGTATCTGTATCCGCAACTACATGAGCGTTGGTGAGGATTTTGCCATCTTCGCTCACAAGAAATCCAGACCCCGTACCATGCTCAATTCTTTCTTGGGGAATTGGTTCCTCATCCTCTCCAAAAAATCGCTGTAAGAGAGGATTTTTCAAAGCGTCAGAAATGGGATTTGCCACTTTACGGGTTGCATTAATTCGTACCACCGCAGGTCCAGTTTTCTGTACGGAAGCAGCAATAAAATTTACATTATCACCTCCAGCAGCCCCAACCCGTGGTTGAGCAGCATTAGGAACAACAGTCTCTGGAGGCATCACTGTTACATTTCTTAATTCCTGAAATGGAGAATTTTGTGGTATAAAATGGCGACTGCCTAACAAGCCTGCACCGCCACCAATCGCCAATAAGGAGACATAAACGGCTAGTTGCTTCAAAGAAATCTTCATAATCATAATCCTCTTGGGCGTGTGCAAACCGTGCGGCTTCAGCCCACGGAGAAAACACGAATGGCACATTTTGCAGCAGTCAAAATATCTTTAAATACCATTACCGCAAAGTCTGCCGGGGAAAGCTTCCCTTGGGGTTACTTAATAAGCGTGTGCTATTGTGTTGTACTCTCAGTACGACAATTACTACTGAGAGTTGTTCCCCCCTTCGGGTTCACCAGTCCCCTACGGCGGGAAACCCGCCTACTTTCTCTGGACTCACTTGTACGTATAACTGTTCTACTTTCTTGGAGCCTCCCCAAAAGGGCGTAATCTTAGCAAGAATGAAGATGCGCTGTTTCTAAGTTTAGTCGAATAATTAGGACACATAGTTATTAGTCGATAGTCATTGAAGTTTGTAGTTATGCGTTAGCGTAATCATAAAAACTACAATCTAAAAAATTAATCTCTTCACTTGCATACATGAGATTTCGCCATTATGTCCTCCTTTTCTGTAGCTTGATTAATGCTTTTGGGTTAGTCAATACACTGACTCATCCCTCGCTCGCACAAGTTTCTGCATCAGGTTGCCCAACTTCTGCCCTAGACCGCTTTCAGCGCCACAAAGTTGCACCAGGCGAAACTCTAGAGACTATAGCGCAGCAGTATAATCTCAATTTAGCAACTATTATCGCCCTGAATCCAACTCTACAAAACGGTAGGATTTCCGTTGGTAGCGAAATTCAAATTCCTCCTTACAATGGAATTGTAGTCCAAGTACCTCAAGGTCAAACCTGGCGACAAGTAGGGGTTAAGTACAAAATCCGTCCCGATGTATTATTTGAAACAAATGGATGTCAGAAAAATCCCAGAATCGTATTTATTCCGATTATAAGTCGCTCGCCTAATCGTCGAATCGCTGAATCTCCCACACGACAACTGCCGAATAATCTAGCAACAGAACAGGGGGCTACTCCTACTCTCAGCAAATTAACTGGATATCCTCTACCAGAAGTCGCAAAAATAGCTTTACCATACGGTTGGCAGAAGAATCCAAAGACAGGTGAAGTTTTTTTTCATAGTGGTCTAAATTTGCTAGCAGCAAAAGGAACGCCTGTACAAGCGATCGGCGATGGAACGGTAGCTTTTGCTAGTGAAAAAGGTAGTTATGGGAAATTAGTTATTATCAATCATAGTGGAGGATTACAAAGCCGCTATGCCCAACTTGACAGTATCAAAGTCTCTATCGGTCAGCAAGTGAAAAAAGGTGAGTTGTTGGGAACTGTGGGTACAACAGGCACACTTATTTTGAATCAGCCCTATCTTCATTTTGAAGTGCGTTCTAGCTCAGATCTTGGTTGGGTAGCTCAAGATCCAAAAATCTATCTGCAACAACAAACTAGAGAAATAGAGTTCTCCACTCCCTAATCTCATTTGATTTCACTAAATGCATCCCCGCGCTCACAAATCTCTCGAAGGCTGAATTGGCTGCTTCAGTGTAGTCCACGACACCTTTAACGACGACGGGGGATGTACAATCTTCTAACAAGTAGACTTTTTTTGCTAAATTGGGGTCTACTTGCTGAATTTCTGTTAATAAATCGTCAATTGTCCATGCAACGCAATGACTTTTTGCTTGACCTGCGATAATTACAGCATCAAATTCTAAAAGTTGCTCAATCAAGTGCGTATTTTTTGTCGCAATTGAGCTTTGATTAAAACTTTCTAAAACTTCTGGACGTAATACAGAGTAATTTTCTGTTAAAGGATTGTCCCCTTTGGTTTCAAATTGCGTCTGACTATTTCGAGCAATGCAGTGAAAAAATATTGCTTCTTCAACTGCAGAAACTAACGCATGACCGATCCCGCCAAGTATGGAGTGATAAAACCAAATAGTCAGCGGATATTTTCCATCTTGACTGAGTTTTTTAACGTAGTAGTAAGCGTGTTTTTCTAAAGATTTATAGTCGTATTTAAGACTGTAAGCAACGGCTGGGTTAACTTTCCAAACACCTTGTTCAACATCTGTTAGGGTGATCTGAGTGGCAACTGGTATGGGGTGTTCACCTACGGCGTTTACCCAAAATATAGGATGAAAAATTTGCATTGCCGTATGGGTATCCATCGTAGGTATAATTTTTGTAATTACCCCTAAGTTCTGATAGATGAATTCACATAAGCGGAGGTTATCATCCACTGCTCCAGTACCAGATCTGCCACCGACAAATAATTCAAATTCGGGAATGCAAAAGGTATTTTGTATATCAATAAGAAGTAGGCAAATACGGGTTTTATCTTCAGATGCAGGTTTAACACCATGTTTTTTAGCCCATTCTTTTGCCTCATCCGCACGTTGTTGATAAGGTACACGCCAAACTTCGCTGACTTTTTGACGATTAAAGTGTGGAGGAATTGGTAGTTGGGTTATTTGGGTGTTCATAGGACTTCTTCAACCAAAAGTTGACCATTGACTCGTTCATATTCATCCTCAAGAAGCCACTCTTGGGCTGCTTGGTAATTGGAGTGAGTGACTAGGAGTTTATAGTCAGATGCAGGATTAAAAATACGACAAGTGCCGTCTTGATCACTAACTAGCATGAGAATCTTAGGTGGAAAAAGAACTGGATCAACCCAAAGTTCTAGAAATTTCCAGGTATTAGCTTGTTCTGCGAGGTCTAGTGCGTGGGATTGCATGATACTTACCTGTTGTTTTCACAATTTTAATCTCGCCGTAGTAAAGTGGAGTTTGGCTCCCATCTGTTCTAATTATGTAATCGATCTGCTCTGCAAAGTAGAGTCCATATCGTTCGTAATCATCCTCTTCATCATCTATTCCAGTTCGTTCTCCACCTGTGATAATAGCCTAGGTAACTCGTTCTAGGGTTTCACGATCATTGAATACGTGCGCCCTGCCTTCTCTTTGGAGCAGTCGTTGGACTTGCTCTGTGTTAGGCAAATGGCGATCAATCAGACTTGCTCGGGGATCTGGGGTGATATCTCGGTCAATTCCGCTCATGAGGCATAAGTCATTCGTGAAAAACGAGAATCCCGATGACTCTAGGAAACCGGGATTTCAGGACTTTCAATTTTCACAACTCATATAGAGTGGCATATGAAGCCTATGCTTTCTCTTGAGTGATTAACCGCCCTTCCTTGTGTGCTTGACGTAGAGCGATCGCTTCTGCAACAATGTGCTGAGCGCTCAACCCTTCTTCGTCCATCATTTTCTGTAAGGTAATTCCGGTTCGCTCGTCTTGTTCGTGAATGGGTGGGATTTGGCAGTACCGATGACCATTGTTTATCCGTCTCCAAATACTGGGTAACTCTTGTTTTGACACTCTTGGTTTGCGTTCAAGTATGATTAGTTCCCGCACTGCTTCTTGAGTGACTGTAGTTAAGTTCAGGAGTCTATCAATAACTGGCTGGTACTTCTTGCTGTTCTCAGCTAACTGATATATTGTTCTGGGCTCAATTCGTGTTAATTCTTCAGGCGAAAACTTTTTAAACGCCGCAGCGATCTTTAAGTATTTTTTCTCCTCGCCCATAAAGCCAAGTTCGTGGAGAAGTTTTTTGTACTCTCTAAGCGATCGCGTCTTTTTAAAGTGAGCTAATAAAAAGGCATATCGTAAAATAGTTTCAGTCGCATCAGAGAGCGATTGAAAGGAAAACTTTTGGTAGCTTGTACGTGCTACTTTTTCCTCGTACTGTTCAAAATTAGGTTGAGTAATTGCTTGCTTGTCAACTGGGGTCGCAACTGCACCCTGTAGTTGTGTAATCATTATGATATTGACCTCATACTAGATCTTTCTAGAAGGCAATGCTGAGTTATTGCTGTTGGAGCGATCGCGATTCGTAATTGTGTAGCTACGACTTTAGGTTTGTTGTCGCTATTGTCTTTGGGTTATTATGATAGAACACTTGTACTTATTATAGAACATTTGTACTAATATTGAGGTCAAAAATTTCCAAAAATACTAAAACTTTATGGAAAAGTGAGTGAAAAAGATCTGGCTGCTGGCGGGAACACTGGTGGGATTAGGGATACTGTTATTTATCTTGCGTTCCTCCCCGCATTCTGTACTGGTGAGTGCTATCGTGCCAAAAGAGACACCCAAACCAGAGAAAAAAATTCAGTATGAAGAGCGAACCTTATCACAAGCTGTAGTCCGCAGCCTGCTGATTCCATCTCACAGTCGATTTTTGGTAACATCCGCATTGTCAGCTCGTGTAAATACTGTAGAGGAATTTGCCCACAAGCATCGAAGCATCGCTATTATAAACGGTGGCTTTTTTGACCCCATCAACCAGAAAACTACCTCAGTTGTCGTTGTACAAGGAAAACTGGTAGCCAATCCCAAGCAAAATGAGCGCCTGGTAAATAATCCTGACTTAAAACCTTATCTAGGGAAAATCCTCAATCGCACTGAATTCCGACGGTACCTTTGCAGGCATTCCTTTCGTTATGATATTGCACCCCATAGCGAGCCTACACCAACGGGTTGTCAATTAGTTGATGCCTTAGGTGGTGGTCCCACAATCTTGCCAGAACTTACCTTAGTACAAGAAGGGTTTTTGGATAAGGTTAACAGGAGAGACGCCCTTGGTAGTACCCAGCCTAATGCCAGAACTGCTGTAGGTATTACCCATGATGGCAGTGTTATTTTGGTCATGGTAGCTCAAAAGCCCAACACTGGTGGTGGGATGTCATTACCAGAGTTGGCTAACTATATGAAAACTTTGGGTGCGGAAAAAGCAATGAATTTAGATGGGGGAAGTTCATCTTCTCTTTATTACAAAGGTAAAAGCTTTTATGGAAAAGCAGATGAACAGGGTCATTTTATTAAGCGACCCGTGAAGTCAGTTTTACTGGTTCAGGAATTAAACAGCGATAATTAGTCCAAAACATGACTTTTAGTCACCACTCTTTATGTTGAGTACGAGAATTTGTTATACCAAGAGCGAAAAAAGAATACGACAGATCCTCATGTAGGGGCGAAGGGCTGTTCGCCCTTGCGATTAATTCAACCTGATCTGACGTAAAAAAGTCGGATAACCAGGCAGAAACGGGGTTTTATGGATGTAGGCTATTATATGGTAGCGATCGCCTAAGGGGCACAAGCATTGCTGAACGCCGAAATTTCATTTTATGATCAACATTGTGATCATTTTTTCGTCAAAGTCACAGTAATATTCAGAACTTATCACAAATGTACTCACACCTTGGCTCAGTCCAATGGCGTGTAAATATCTTCCGAATTAGGATTGAGATAGGGACGCTCTATGTCAAGCCCCAACCGCTCAAAGTGTTGGATGATATATTTCATCCGAGCTTGTTTTGATTCATCACCGTTTTGATGAGCTTCAAGCATTGCATTGGCAACAATTTCGCAGCGGTTTTCTCCAAACTGTTGTTGAAGTCCAAACTGTAGTTCAGAAGCAGGGTGTTCGGCTAATCCCATACCAGGTGCAAGTACCTTAGTAAATATGGGAACCTGCTCCCGAAAGTGAGATTTATTTTCTGCATAAATCGCTTGTAAAACTGGTAAAAGAAATTCTTTGTATCGGTAAGACTCATCTAGGTTAAAAGGAAACTTGAGAAATCCTGAGTTATACAAGTTGTAGTTCAAAGGGTTGTGTAATACCTCGAAGGCGAAGGGAACTTTAATTTCATTCAATTTTGTCGTTAAATAGTTCATAGCCCAAACAGCAGCTTCTGGACTGAAGTTGAAGTAAACAACTATTCCCGCACTGTGAAATTTCATAGGCGGTAAGCCACCTATACTATCGCCATTTGCTCTATACCTATTTCCATTAATAAAGCTAGAAGGTAACAATACTGCTATTGGATCGTTTACAGTAGCCGATTGCAAAGATAAAGGAAGATGAAGCTCTCGCTTGATATGTAAAGTCTTACCATCGAACTCTGCGGCGAGGCTACCATCAACTTCCTGTCTAATGATGTGGTATCCTGGATGAAAAAAACCTCTCCCATAATTGTTTTTATCCAGTTGTTCATAAAATTTCCAGTTTATTTCTCTGGAATCTATTTCTTGTAGGATTTGTTCGTTCGTCTTAATTCCTGGGCTGACTTCTGTTGTACGCGAACCTTCAAAGTAAATGCTATATATAAATTTTAACAACTGAGAATTTAAATATTTATACTGAATTGACTGAGGCATTTTTTGGAGTTGTGCCACAGTTGCAGCAGGAGTTTCTATAGGAGGATAGTGACAATGACTGATGCACAATTGGGAGAATTCTATTTGAATGTTGCCAGCAATATCATGTAAAGTCTCCTTTAAAGTAGGTGGAAATTGCATGATAGATACTCCTACAACCTATTGTTAACACTCGATTTCATCAAAAATTTTAATTTTTTAAATTGACAGAAATTTTTCTGGCTTACAGATTAATTGTGCAGCAATGAAAAAATATAGGTTCTGGTGACTTAAAGCTATCTGTGGCTGAAATTGAAATTCTGAGAGGAGTTGATAAATTAAACCAAGTCCAGCAAACTGAATAACCCGCTTGAGAAATTCTGGATAATCTTCTAAAATCTTTGGGTAAGTATTAATATAAGCTTTTGTCATGGCTACAATTGAAGGACGAACGACTTCTAGAGGGATTGTGGCTAGTTGTATAGATTTTTTAATCTCAATAGCAGGATGCACAATCATACTGTTGAGCCAGAAGAGGAAATAGCCAAGAATTGCTTTTCCTAAATCGCAAGCTGGATCGCCCCAACTACAGGCTTCCCAATCAATAATCTTAATTAGGCTTTTATCAATATCCTGAAGTTCCAATACTAACTTATCCCAATGACTGGGTATTAAAATCTTATGAAATTGAATATTATTGTGGGTTAAACAGCAGCGACGATGATTCAAAACCAGTTCGGTAACGACTTCCCTGACAACTTCAGTTTGTTGAAAAGTACCAAGAAATCTCCAAGAAAGCGCTTGAGTTTTCTTTAAACTCTCAGGTTCAATACGGCTGACAAGATAGTCGGAGAGATAATCAGGATAAGGAACTTGGTAGTTCAGCTTAGATTCTTCAAACTCACTCAGAAAATTGTAGCACTCCTGAGAATTAATCGTCTGTGAATGTAGGTTTGCTAAAGTCGCTCCTAGCAATTCTGCAAGCACAATTGGAAAAGTCTTCTGATTTTCATAAAAACTTTGTAAGGTGATAGAATCATTCGGACATTTGTATATTAGTATTGAATTGCTGTCATCAAAATGCAGTACTTCTGTAGTTAATGATGAAGCATAATCTAAATCTTTGTGAGATTGTAAAAAATTATAAAGCTTCCACTCTGTAGAAATCCTAATGTCGTTAACAAGTGTACTAGAATGAGGTATTTGCTTAACAAATAGCTTGCCCTGATTTTGGGTCAACTCAATTACCCAATAAAAAGTCGTGCTATTAACGTCTACTTTCAGAGCGTCTAAGTCGTCTTTTTGGCATATAGCAGCATCAATTAAGTAATGAAATAAGTTTTTATAGTTGAGTTTGATAGCCACAAAAAGTTTCTTTATTCTTATCAGGCAAGAGTGTTTTCTGAACTGTGCATTGAATTCAATAGTTAAATATAGAGTGGGCTAATACCCATTCTATATTTAACTAGGCAAAATTAGTTTTACGTGCCAATTATCAGGCTTTGGGCGAGCAATTCAAGGTTATCAACAGACTAGTAGGGATAGGGTACTCCCTTGAGGATGTTGCTCACATTCGAGTACACTTAAGGTGCTATCATTACCAGCACCACCGTTTATTTGAGCCAATTCACTATCGGTCAGTTCATTCAAAAAGCTTTCAGAATCAGCAAAAAAGTCAGTTCCGGCGACTGGAGCATCATTTATGATGTTATTTATAAGGTTATTATTCTGGTCTTTAATCATTTGAGTATTCCCCTCCGTGTGTGCTTAATTACTATTTTATAATTCTCTCTAAGAATTATTTTTATCAATTGTAAATAATCTGTAAATATTGAATAAAAGCTGTTGAGTTTCAACTGTTAACCCTCAACTAATTAAACGAACTATTCACAACTCAAATAGGATGGCTATATATCATACGAAATAATTTCTTTCACAAGTTCAACGGCGTATATATGTCAACAGAGTTAGCATTGAGGTAGGAACGCAGCAATTCAACTCCCAATAGTGAGAATTGTTTGAGGATAAAGGTCATTCGTCGCTCTGCGGAGTCATCAAGCGAGTGCCAAGCTTCCAACAAACCATTGGCAATAATTTGGCAGCGGTTCATCCCAAAGCTTTCTTGTTCTGCAAATTTGCTGTCTGGTTCCTCTGCTAAACCTAGTCCTGGTGCCAGGAATTTGGTGAAGAGAGGGATATCTGTGTGAAAATGCGCTTTTGAAAGTGCATAGACACTCTCAAGCACCTGCCGGACGGCTTTGTAGTTACTTTTCTCGAAATACAGGACTCCTGAGTCATAGCGCTTGTATTCACCTGGGTTGTATAACGTTTTAAAGGTAAAGGGAATGAAAACATCGTTCAACTGCCGCGTCAGACTGTCCATGACTGCTGCTGCACCTTCTGGGCTAAAATTGAAGTAAATTCGCACGATTTGTGGCTGTGGCTCGCGGTTTGGATGAGTATAAGTGCGTCGTCCTACATTGCTCACTGCCATGTAGAACCCGCTTTGCACAAAATTTCTCGGCATTCGGATAGCTACCAACTCACCTACAACGGCAGATTGTTCGGCGAGTTGCAAATGCTTCTCTGGTTCAATGTGTAAAGTCAAACCGTCCTTGGTTACAGCAAGAGTACCATCACTTTCAAGCCTCACTACACACCAACCTGGATCAAAATAGCCCCTGCCCCGATTGCACGAGTGCAATTTTTCGTAAAATGCTATGTCTACTCCTAGGCGGGTGTTATTTTCTAAATCTTGGTGCAGTGCCAAACCTGCTGAATCAGCGTCTGGTGCCAGACTTGCTCGCATAGAGCCATTGTAATAGATCCCATAGAGAAACGAGCGCAGTTGCAGCCCAAAATACTTATTCTGAATATCTACAGGCATTTGCTGGAAGCGGGCGACTACCTCATCTGGTAATTCAAAAGGTTTGTAATTTGGATGGCTAATACAGAAGTTGGAGTGGATTTGCACATTGCTAACGATATCTTGCAAAGTATCGAACAGCTGTTGTGAAGCAGAATCTGGCTGTTGAGTTTGAGAAGAATTTCCTAGTTGCATGATAAATAGGTTCAAGTCAGATTTTGGTGATCAACACGGAAACTCGTTTTAAGGCAGCTATGCTGAGGGCAGAAGGCAGAAGGGAAGAAAGAAGAAAGGAAGAAGTAGAATTTCAATCTTTTATCTTGTTTAAAGTCGCAACTAATATAC
>JAQYWN010000113.1 GCA_029379265.1 Rhizonema sp. NSF051 | reverse complement strand
GTATAAAATTAAGTCAGTTACAAAATTTATAGGTTGGCAGTTATATAAACGATTATCCCAACTCTCTCTTGATATTCAACTACTATCACAGGTAAAAATTCGCTGTTATCCCGACAGTCGCTCAGCGGCGGCTGTACTCTATTGTGGTCTGTATGAATATGATGAAATGAATTTTTTACTGCGGTATTTAAGAGATGAAGATTCATTTCTTGATGTTGGCGCTAACGTTGGTGTTTACACTCTTATAGCAGCAACTATAATTAAAAATGGTTCAATCTACAGCTTTGAAGCACTACCTAAAAACTTTGCTCGTTTAGAAGAGAATCTAAAAATTAACCAATTTGAGCAGGTTAAACCGTATGCTATTGCAGTATCTGACATGATTGGCACTACAGCCCTCAATCTTGCTGAGGGCGATTCTATGCCATTTATTACCTCAACTGCGACTGATAACACAATAACAGTTCCAACTGATACACTTGATAATTTATTCCAAAATCACTCTCTTGCTAATCTCACTTTAGCCAAGATGGATATTGAAGGAGCAGAAATCTTAGCTATTAAAGGGGCGACCTACATGCTAAAACAACAGCGTCCTTATGTTTGGATTTTAGAAATCAATGATGCTGTGAATAACTTTGGTCATCAAAAACAAGATGTTGTAGATTTACTCCAAGATTATGGCTATGGACTATATAGATACGATGCTGACAGCAACCAGCTTCATGCGATTACACTTAATGGGCAGCAAGGTAATAATGTCTTAGCGATCGCTAACTCTGCCCTTGATTTTGTACGCGATCGCTTGATTGATCCAGTATCAGCAAATTAGTAATTATGTTGCTGCGATTTCATCATGTATTCAAAAAACTCTCAATTCTTACCTTAGTAGGTTTTCTCGCGATCCTGCTGATAAGCATTATTCCAGTTCGACTATTTATCGCATCCTATCAAGCCCCCCAACCCCAAGCCATTTTTACCCTTGGAGGCGGTCAAGATCGGGAAGAGTTTACGGCTCAATTTGCTTCAGCTTACTCCTCTCTAGACATCTGGGTTTCTTCTGGTACTCCCGACAACAAAGCCCGTGAGATTTTCCGTGCTGCTGGTATCCCCGATAGACTTGTCCACCTTGACTACCGTGCAGTTGATACTGTTACCAACTTCACTTCTCTTGTGGAGGATTTCAAAAGCCAGAACATTCAGCATCTTTACCTGATAACTTCCGACTTCCACATGCCAAGAGCAAAAGCAATAGCAACCCTTGTCCTTGGCAGTCGAGGCATTGCTTTTACCCCAATTTCTATTCCCTCTAACCAATCCAAAGAATCCTTGCTTCATATCCTACGCGATAGTGGTCGCTCCATTCTCTGGATTGTGACAGGTCGCACTGGAGCTAGTTTCAATCTTCATGTTGCTCGCTTATCCTATGCGTTTAGATAACTACACCCTTGGTACTTATACCCCTGGTGCTCCCTACTGGAAACAAGTTCTATGGTATTTTGTTGGAACAACTTTGGTACAAAGCTATTGGCTTCCTATGTCAACTTTCAAGGTTGGGATACTCCGCTTGTTTGGTGCAAAAATTGGTCAAGGTGTCCGGATTAAACCTGGAATTAGGGTGAAGTTTCCCTGGCGACTGACAGTCGGTGACTGCGTTTGGATTGGTGAAGATGCTTGGCTGGACAATATTGCCCCGATCACTATCGAAAGTCATGTTTGTTTGTCTCAGGGAATCTACCTTTGCACAGGAAATCACAACTGGAATCATCCCAACTTTCAGCTGATTTGTGCGCCAATTCACATTCAAGAAAGCAGCTGGATTGCGGCAAAGTCAGTCATTGGTCCTGGAGTCACTGTAGGACGGGGAGCAGTACTCACACTTGGTGGCGTTGCTGGGCATTCCTTAAAGCCAATGACAATTTATGCTGGGAATCCCGCTCAACCTATTAAGCAACGTAAGCTATAAATAGTCGTCTCTCAACCGACGCATTCACCGATTAAGGCAGGGAATAGGGAGTATAGCTGGGTCAACCCTCAATTTCCCATCTGAGAACCTTTGTGGCAGGGTATTTCTTCGCCCGTCATCAACTTGGGGAACTAGAAACTGACATGGAGAAGCAATTTTCCAATTTTGGGACCTGGATTCAGCAAAAGTATAAGATTACGTCTAGTCAGTCGTGGGACAAAATCATCCTATTTTTTTCGCAGGATGAATATAGAACACTAGAACAATTTTTTGAACTCTTCGATGAATACTCCAAACCCAATCAAAATGAAACATTCCCTAATATCTCTCAAACAGTCCACTCGGTTCATCCGTAGTGCGATCGCCTGATCTCGTCTATCGTGGAAAAGTGCCTCTGGGGCTAGTAGTCTGTCAAGAACTAATTGACGGATAGAGACGCTTCAGTTTAATACGTGCATCGTCGGTTCTGGGTGCGGAATGTGGGATACATAAAGATAAAGCCTCGGTTAGATGCGACAGATCGCGTCTCTACTCTACATCCATACCAAGCGAACGCAGTTTTTCTGCTAATTTTTCAGCCCGTTGGCGTTCCTCTTGTAAACTTTGCTGTGCTTCCAGTGAGGGAGGTAGACTTACTGTGCGATTGGGCTGGCATGATGATGAACTAAGTACCATTTACCACCTAGAAGCTCAAACACGTTTGTAGCCATTGATTGTGCTTCAATTCTTCTGCCGTTTATAACTTGAAGCACATTTTCAACAAGTACAATGTAAGCAATATGATCGCGAACTTCTATAGTCATTATATCTGTGTTAATTTCTATGTAAGCAGTATTTTGAAAAATATTAACCCAGGAGTTACGAACTTCCTTCCAACCTTTCAGTAGCTTCCATCCTGGGTGAATACAAAGGCTACCGGTTCCTTGAGACCATACGGTGTCCATTGCCTCGATATCTTTCTTTTCAAAAGCTCGATAAAAAGCTTCGTTGGTGGCTAAAATTTCTGAATTTTTGTTGTTCATACTTACTTTTTTGACTACTCACAAATTAAAGATTCCCGACTTATCTAAGAAGTCGGGAATCTTAGTCTCATCATTCTATTTTGAACTTTTGACAACGCTAATGGTTTGCAATAATTGCTTTGCTGTAAAGGGTTTGGGCAAAAAGGCTTTGACACCTATGTGTGAAGCTTCATTAACCTTATCGCTTGAAGCTAATCCGCTGATGGCGATAATCTTAACTGCGGGATTAATTTTTTTTAATGTGCGGATGGTTGTTAACCCATCCATAGAAGGCATGAGCATATCTGTCACTACAATAGCTATTTTATCCCGATATTCAGCATAAAGGGCGATCGCCTCAATACCATCGTTCGCAGTTACTGCTCTGTAGTTATAGTTCTCCAGAGATGTTTTCGTAATATCTCGAATAGAATCTTCATCATCCACAACTAAAATTAATTCTCCCTCGCCGAAAGGCAACTCCTGTTCTGGATCTTCGAGAGCATCTGTTACTTGTTGTGCAGGTAGAAACACTTTAAATTCACTGCCTTTTCCTATCTGACTGGATACGTTGATAAAACCGTTATGACTTTTGATAATCCCAAGTACAGTAGAAAGTCCAAGTCCGGTTCCTTTGCCAAGTTCTTTAGTGGTGAAAAATGGCTCAAATATGCGTTCTAATATTTGAGGCGGAATACCAACTCCGGTATCAGCAACAGTAATCACAATATAAGGACCAATAGTTGCCTCAAGATTCATCCTGGCATAATTTCCGTCTATCACAAAATTTTCTGCCGAGATTGTCAAAATCCCCCCTTCAAGCATAGCATCACGGGCATTGACACATAAATTCATTAATACCTGATGCAATTGGGTAGCGTCACCACGGACTATCAGAAGGTTTGGTGATAGGTGGGTAGAAACTTCAATAGATTTAGGAAATGTTTCTTGAACCACTTGCTGAATTTCTTTCAGTAAATGCTTTAATTGCAACAGAGAGCGATCGCCTTCAATGCCACGAGTAAAAGATAGTACTTGCTTGACTAAATTCGCTCCACGTTTCGTATTAGCAATTAATATCGAGAGGAGCCGCTGACTCCGAGCATCTTGGAGTTGTGACTCTAAAAGTTGGGCTGTCATCAAAATTGGTGCGAGGACGTTGTTGAGATCGTGGGCGATCCCGCTTGCTAAAGTACCAATACTCTCCAAACGTTGGGCACGTAAAAATTGTGCTTCTAATTCTTTTTTTTGCGTAATATCAGTGTTAACAATGAGAATTGATTGTCCTTTTTTATCAAAATCTCGCACTAGTGTCCAACGGCTTTCAACGATGATGTCTTTGCCTGATTTTGTCCTTTGATACAGTTCTGCCTCCCAAGAGCCATTTTGTACTAAAGTCTTGAGTGCTTCTAGCAATTGTGGTCTATTTTTTTCATCCCAAAGTTCTGATATCTTTTTACCGATCGCATCTTCTGCCTGCCAACCGTACAAACGCTCGGCAGCTTTGTTCCAAAATAAAATAATATTCTCAAAATTGTGTACAAAAATAGCGTCGGTTGCAACATCGAGTAGTGCTGCTTGTTCGCGGATTTTTTGTTCTGCTCGTTTGCGTTCAATGGCGTAGCGAACGGAACGTTCTAACAAAGGGGCAGTTAACTGACTTTTTTCCAAATAGTCTGCGGCTCCCGCTTTCATTGCTTCAATGTCTATTTCCCAATCTCCTTTACCTGTAAGTAAAATGATTGGAGAAGAGCAGCCATTGGCAACTGCTTCGCGCAAGAGTTCCAATCCACTTCGCGCACCCAAACGATAATCAACAAGATAAATATCGTGTTGGTGAGATGCAATTGCATTGCTTGCAGCTTGATAATTGCCTATCCATTCTAACTCGCAACTGGCAACCTGAAATTCATTGAACCAATCGCGAGTTAAGATATAGTCATCTTCATCATCATCTACTAGAAGAACTTTAATGGGGCTGTTATCCATTTCTGTCTCCCATTGCTTATAATAAAGGCAGTTCCACAATTTCAAACCAATATTTTCCTATTGTCTTCATCACCTCAACTAATGCTGCAAAAGTCACTGGCTTGATGATGAAAGAGTTTGCACCCAAATCATAAGAACGATAAATATCTTCCTCTGCCTTAGAGGTTGTTAGGACCACAATTGGAATCTTCCTGAGATGAGGATCGGCTTTAATCTCTTTAAGCGCCTCACGGCCGTCTTTTTTAGGCATATTTAAATCTAGCAAAATCAACCCTGGTCGCGGTGAATGACTTTCCAGGGTATATTGACCACGATGATAGAGATAATCCATTAACTCCTCACCATCGTTAACAATATGTAACTCGTTTGCCAATCGACTTTCGATCAACGCCTCACGAGCCAACATACAGTCGTCATCATCATCATCAGCCATCAAAATTGTGACGGTTGTTTGCCGACCCTTCACTCTGCATTTTCTCCTTAGCGTGGGTTATGAGGATGAATTGATGATTCAACTTAACAAATTCTTGATAATGATAGTAAAATAATCATCCTTCAAAGGTATAGTAATCTTTTTTAAGATAGTAATGGTATAGAAAAACCTTTTAAAATAAATAAAATCAGGCATGAGAATGAATCGGCAGTGTGATTACAAAACTCGCTCCTTGCTGTGGTTCGCTTTTGGCGGTGATTCTACCGTAATGACGTTCGATGATTTTTCGGCAAATAGCTAAGCCGACACCCGTCCCTTCGTATTCGCTGCGACCGTGCAACCTTTGAAAAACATTGAAGATGCGATCTAGATACTTTTCGTCAAACCCAATACCATTATCTTCCACAACAATTTGACAGAGTTCAGTACCATCTACCCCACGAAGAAATTGACTGTAAACTTTGACAACAGGTGGTTCTTTTGGACGGTGGAATTTGAGGGCATTACCGATCAGGTTTTGCAGCAATTGACGCATCTGTGTTGGATCGGCTTTAATAGTGGGTAACTCGCCTACCTCTACACGTCCCCGGTTTTGCTGGATCAGCACCTCCAAATCGGACAATACCTCATGTGTTATCTGGGTAAGATTTACCAAGATAAAAGGCTGTGATCTTGTGGTGACTCGAGAAAGGACTAATAAGTCCTCAATCAGAGCCTGCATCCTCCGGGCTGCATTCTGCATCCGTTCTAAGTAATCTCGTCCTTGTTCGGTAAACGCATCGCTACAGGTTACTTTGAGGCGATCGCCAAATGTCTTAATTTTCCGCAGAGGCTCTTGCAAATCGTGGGAGGCGACAAAGGCAAACTGTTGCAGTTCCTCATTGGAACGGCTAAGTTCTTCCCGTTGCTTGATTTCACGTTCAAGCATTTTCGCTTGAGCTAGCGCAATACCCATTTGATTTGCTAATTGTTGCAAAAGTTCGGTTTCCCAGTCAGTCCATTGACGGGGACGGGTACACTGATAAGTTATTAGTAACCCCCAAAGTTCATTTTGTAAGAGAATTGGGACAATCAGGTAGGCTTTGGTAGCAAATTGTTGTAAAAATTCCACATAACAAGGTTCGATATCAGAGGAATGGATGTCGCTAATGACACTAATTCTCCCTTGACGGTACTTCTCAATGTAAGTTTGTTGAAAGCAAGGGTCAGTGATATTTTCCCCCAGAATACCAGGAAAGCCAGGAACGACTGCCTCTTTCACCACCATTCCCGAACCATCAGACCACACGCGAAAAATTAAGACGCGATCAGCTTGGAGGAGCTTTTGCACCTCTGTAACACTAGTTTGAAGAATTTCATCAATTTGTAAAGATTGCCGAATTTTTAATGTCACATCGGCAAATAATTTTGAGCGCAAGTTTTGGCGCTGTAACTCTTCTTGTACCTGCTTCCGCTCAGTGATATCCATCACTGCCCCGATCATCCTCACTGGTTTGCCTGTGCGATCGCGAACGACATAAGCGCGATCATATATATAAGTATAAGAACCACTGCTATGGCGAAAGCGGTATTCATTTGACCAAAATTGTTCCCCATTGGTGATCACCGCTTGGATACCGGAAACAATTCTCTGCCTATCGTCTGGGTGTATGTGTTCAAACCACCACTCAGATGTCTCTCCTACTTCTGTCTTGAACCCAAAAAGTTTTTGTGTACTTTCATTCCACCAGATCTTGTTCGTCATCAAATCCCAGTCCCAAATAATATCGTTCGTGGCACGGGCAACTATTTGAAAACGCTCTTCACTCTGGCGTAACTTTTCCTCAGCCAGTTTGCGCTCTGTAATATCAGTGTGGGAACCTGTCATACGCAAGACTTTACCATTTTCATCCCATAGAGCCTGACCCCGATCCAAAATCCATTTATAGCTCTCATCTTTACAGCGGATACGATACTCACTAATGTAAAATGGGGTTTTCTTGGCAAAGTGGTCGGTAATGACTTGTTTGACCCTGTTAATATCATTTGGATGCACGCGCATCGCCCATTCATTTAAATTGTTGGAAATTTCACGGTCATTGTAACCGAGAATTTCCTTCCAACGAGTTGAGAAGAACACTTTCTCAAAATTAGTAAACTCAGCATCTGGTTCGCTATTAGGGTTTGCAATCCAATCCCAAATGCCATCATTATTACCCCGCATAGCCAATTGCCAGCGTTGTTCGCTTTCCTTGAGAGCATTTTCCACCTTCTGCCGCTCAATAGCTGTAGCTAACAGATTGGCAGTGGCTTGTAAGAAGTAAATATCATCTCTGCTAAAAACACGCACTTGTGTTGAATGTGCTCCTAATACGCCGAAAGGACGTTCTTTGCCATGAATAATCACTGAAATACCACTGACCACTTTATGGCGATGAAGCAAAGGTGGTCCAGAGAAACGCCTTTCTGTACGCATATCTGTGACAATCACTGGCTCCTGGGACATCAAAGTGTAGCCAGCTTGCGAATTCATTTCAGCACTAACGTTTGCTTTTCCAACAAGACCTTCCTGCCAACCTACTCCTGCTCGCAGCAGTAGGAAATTACCATCTGGTAGTACTTCTAAGACTTTACAATACTCAACTCCAAGGCTTTGGGCAATGAGGATGACTGTTTCATGCATCAATGTGGTCAGATCTATCCCAGAAAGTGCCAGTTGACTAAGCTCTGCTAAGAGTGCTTGTCGGTTTGCATAAACTTCTAAAGCCTCCTCTGCAAGCTTGCGCTTCGTAATATTTATGTCTACCCCAGACATCCGGATCGTCACTCCAGAGGAGTCGCGAAAGACAACGCCTTTGCTTGCCATCCAGCAAATAGTGTTGTCAGACAAAACCACACGAAATTCAATATCGTATTGTGTGCCTTCCCGCATCGCCTGCTTTACCGAACTCCTAACGAAATCGCGGTCTTGAGGATGAACGCATTCAATAAAGGCTTCAAAAGTGCTATCCTCCGAACGAAATAGCGCTCTCGATCTCTCCGACCAAGTAACTTGGTTGTTTAAGATGTCCCAGTTCCAAATACTCATTTGGGCTGCTTCTAGTGCCATCCTGAATTGTTCTTCCCGACTCTGCGCCTGTTCGGTTTGCTGTCGTAATTCCTCCATTGTGCGACGGGCTTCAAGGAGACGACGTACTCTTTGACGTAAGACTTGCCAGTGAATTGGTTTTGTAATGTAATCTATAGCACCAACAGCAAAAGCCTGCTCTACGGAGTTTTTGTCGTACAAACCAGTAATCATTAACACTGGTGTGTTGGCAATACCGGGAAGTGTTTGCAATCGAGCGCAACAGGTAATTCCATCCATCCCTGGCATTAAAACATCTAGCAGCACTAAATCAGGCTGTTTTTTTTTATACTCTTCAATCGCTTGCTCGCCATGACTTGCCTCTATTACCCGATACCCTGCTTGTTCTAGCAAATTCCGCAATTGCATTCGCGTAAAATTGTCATCGTCTACAACCAGAATCAAATTAGTCATCTTTGGAGAGTTAGGAGGCTAGGAGGCTAGGAGGCTAGGGAGTTATGTTTTTTCTTATCTAATCTTACATCTTAACTGCTATAAAGACGCGCTATTGCGGAGTCTCTACAATCACTCCTAATATTCCTCACTCTTTGCCTCCCTTGCCTCTTAACTTTTTACAACTGTATGCAGAATTTTTAAGAATTCTTGTGTTATTTAGGATTTGCCTAAAAAAGCTGTGAGCTTAAATTTTTTAGTTAGTGGGACTGGTTCGTTAGCGATTAGTCCGCTAACAGCAATAATCTACAAAAGCGGATTATTTTTGGAGTTGATTGATAGTAGTCGCTTTATCCATATTTGGCATCACCCTATCGACAATTCCCATAATAATTTTATCCTTGTATTGGACATATACTGCTAATGCCTCAAAGCTATCGCAGGCAGTCATTGCTTTGTCAATGGTTATGTTTGAATTTTCGCTCTTGAGACGTTGGTGCAAGATCTGAGTCAAGCAGTTCATTTGAGATCCCAATTTCCGGATCAGAAATAGTTTGAAGAATGTATGGATCTACAGCCGCCTCAAGATGCATCTTGGCTCTTCTTTCATCAAGGAAAATATACGAGAGCAAAAATTTCTAAATTTCCTCCTTCAAGCATGGCATCACGCGCATTGAGGCATAAGTTCATGAGAACTTGATGGAATTAGGTGCTGTTTTATAGTTAGGGGCACAAAGCTCGCTCCTATGGAATCTTCCATCCAGTAGACTTTGCATCTTTAGCTGGATTCTCAAAATACAGTTGACGATGAGTCATGCGATCGCTTGTCCCGAAGCCTGAAAATTTCTTTTCCTCAACGCTTCGAGAGCGTATGAGTAGGATCGGGTTTGATATAATATCACATGTACGTAGATGTTGTATAGATTAAACTCGAAACACACTCCCAACTCGAGCGCCAGAATCCACGCATTTGTAATGCCTGGTGTTGGCTCAATTTTATAAATCCTTGATAGGAATGTATCTTAAATGAGTTCAGTTTTGACAAATACATTTGCCTCTCCAATTAAACCAAGAACCGAAGATTCCTTTGCAATTACATTTGCACCATTATCTATTGAGTCGGCTTACGAACAGGCTGATGATCCCGCTAACGGCGCAGTCGTCCTGATGAGTGGCATGGTTCGCAACAAAACTAATGGTAAACCTGTGGAGTCCTTAGAGTATCAAGCCTACGAGCCAATGGCACTACAGGTATTTTATCAAATTGCTGCGGATATTCGCTCTCATTGGAGCAATGTGAATCGCGTAACGATCCATCATCGGATTGGGCGCTTGCAAATAGGAGAAATCAGCGTTTTAGTTGTAGTAGGCTGTCCTCATCGGAAAGAGGCGTTTGAAGCTTGCCAATATGCAATTGATACCCTCAAACACAATGCTCCCATTTGGAAGAAAGAACATTGGGCAGACGGTTCCAGTACCTGGGTGAGTATTGGTGCTTGCGAAACTCAAAATTGTTAATGTTTATTTGTCCTTCTTCTTTTGTACCCACCTACGCGCACCCTAAAGTTTGAGAAGGCAGAGGGCAGAAGCAACCCCTGCCTGAAGATAGGGGATTCGAGCCGTGACATTTTAATTTTTAATTCCAAGGGAGCGGTACTAACATGCCCCATTGAGCGCGATCGCTTCTCAGCAACCTTAACTTTTAAAACGAATTCAACTTAAATAGCTCCATAACTTTCCCTAACTTATCCTCATCGACGCTACAGAGATTAACTCATAAAGTAAAAGTGTCCTGAAAAACGGATGGGTTCGCCACTCCTACAGGACAAAGCATTCACATTCGTGTTGAAGCGGTGCAGAGTTACATTCGCTTGTTCTGTGCAAGCAACAATAGCAGATTGAACTTTCCTTAAGGTATGTCTGCCGATGTGGTCAATTTCTGCTGCCGATTTACTGAGATTCTTAGGGGAAAATCATGTTTACAAAAAAATCTTTAATGCTTCTTGGTTCACTGATTGTTTGTAGTTCTACTGTTTTTGGCGTTTCTAGCAAAGTTTTCGCTTTAGATGCGAAAGCCGGTCCAATCTGGAACAACAATGACGCCAAAGTTAAATGTCCTGTCGCTTGCACTGCTATCGGTGGACATTGGAACGGTCAGTGGAGAACAACTGTGCAGGGTCGTGCTTCTGTTTGCGGTTGTAAATAAAGCGAAACTCGCCAGATATCTGTTGATTCTTAAAAGTGCATTAGTTGATTTAACGGCAACTTGATAAGAATCAGAAAGAAATCAAATCATATATCACTTGTTTGTTAAAAGTCAATAACTTGGAGGAAAAATCATGTCTACGAAGAAATCCTTAATGCTTCTCGGTTCACTGATTGTTTGTGGTTCTACTATTTTTGGCGTTTCAAGCAAAGTTTTTGCTTTAGATGCGAAAGCCGGTCCAATCTGGAACAACAATGACGCCAAAGTTAAATGTCCTGTCGCTTGCACTGCTATCGGTGGACATTGGAACGGTCAGTGGAGAACAACTGTGCAAGGTCGTGCTTCTGTTTGCGGTTGTAAATAAAGCGAAACTGTAAGAGTTTTACCGCTTCATCTCTATAGCATTATTGTCTGAGATTTGACTGAAACAAATTTTAATTTCCCGTTCCCAGGCAAAAGCCTGGGAATGTTTCCACTATTCAGTAAAACTCAACTTCTTAAAGAAGTAAATCATGTTTACAATCTCTTAAAAACCACATAAAAGAAATGATTAATGTCTGTGGATACACTTATTGTCTGTAATTAGGCTATTTTTAGGAATTTTTATCAAATGTTTACTGGAGACGTTAACACGGTTTTGGTGGTAAGACAATCTTTATTCCACACCTGCGATCGCAATTTACTAACCTTCTTTCAATTTCTCACAAAGAGCAAAAGTAAATCATGAAAATATCATTTGAGCGTTACAGTCTTTCTCCACAGTGGATATGCACGGCAACAGGATTTATACTGTTATGCATGGGATTGAATAGCTGTTCAACACCTACACAGGCTGGTAGTTCTCGACTCACAGATGTACAATTAGAAACTAATGTTTTGCAGATTATTCGCAAGCATCCAGAAGTGGTTGTTGAGTCTATGACTGCATACCAACAGAAAAAACAGGAGCGACAGGAGCAGGCCCAAAGAGCTTTTTTCGACAGGATGAAAGCTAACCCGAAGGTGGTCATTGAAAAATCTCCCACAACTGGTTCGCCTGACCAAAAAATTGTGCTTGTAGAATTTTCTGACTTTCAATGTCCTTATTGTGCTAAGGCTCATCAAGCACTCAAGCAATTCATGGCTTCTCATCAAGGTCAAGTCACATTGGTGTATAAGCATATGCCTTTGACCTCACACCCCGAAGCAATGTCTGCTGCCATTGCGTCTTGGGCTGCGGGTCAACAAGGAAAATTCTGGGAGTTCCAGGATGCGCTATTTGAAAACCAAGACAAGTTGAGTGAATCTTTCTATGTTTCAACTGCCAAAGCTTTGAATTTAGATTTACAGCAGTTTGATCGCGATCTTCGTAGCAGTGCGGCTCACACGGCAATTCAGAAAGATATTCAATTGGCACAAGAGATTGGAGTTGATGGTACTCCCAGGTTGGCAATGAACGGAGAACCTCTCAACGGCGGTGTTGAACTGACAAATTTGGAAGCACTTCTTGTTCAAGTAAGCAAGCAATAATCAATGTTCTTTCTTCAATTGCTAATTGGACACAACTGCTGATTTAATTGCTTCGGCCTCTGCTGTCACCGAGTAAAATAAAGACTCATATTGATTCAACGCTTGCTCAAAGGCGTATTGCTCAACGGCATATTGGCGACTGTTATAACCCAGAGTTTTGACTTTTTCTGGATGCTTGTACAAGTCCAAAATCGCTTGAGCTAAAGCGTCGTGGTCTTCTGGAGGAACGATAACTCCGCCGCCACTTTGTCTAATAACTCTTGCTGCTGTACCATTGTCCGGGACAGATGCAACTAAGGCTCGACCGCAGGCAAGTAGTACTTGGATTTTCGATGGCATATTGAAAGATATAACATTTTTCTTTTGCACTACCAAACCTACATCCGCAGCTGCTAACATTTCAGGCAATTGTTCGCGGGGTTGAAACGGCAGTAACAAAACATTATCTGCACCGCATTCAAGACATGCTGTTTGCAAGCGCTGCAAACCAGAAGCTTCTCCTGCGATCGCAAAGGCAATATCTGGAATATGCCGCAACGTAGAAGCAGCTTTGATTACAGTTTCCAAGCCTTGAGTCAGGGCAATGTTACCAGAATACAACACGACAAATTTGCCGTTCAAGTTATGTGCCGCACGGAAAGCGTTATTTTCTTTCGGCAAGGGGCGGATAAAATTGATATCAACCCAGTTGGGAATTTGCTCGATTTTACTGTCAGATACGCCTTTACTGTGCAAGTCGTCCACAAATCCATCAGCAATAACGCTAATTTTAGTAGCGGTGTGATAAGCAAATTTCTCCAGCGCTGTAAATAAGTGGATGAGTAATTTGTTTTTCAGCAGACCAACTTGGATAGCGGCATCCGGCAATATATCTTGAAGATTTAAGATTACAGGACAACGATTCAGCCATCCTAAAAGCGCAGTTGGCAGACAAACGGGTAGAGATGGCGAGGTTGCTAAAATAACATCTGGACGCCAACCTATCAAGGCTGGCAGAAAACTAGTGATAACGAAGCTTGCATCCAGCAACAACCGATCAAGCAGGTTGGGTTGTGGGCGAGTCCAAATATAACTACGTTGGATCTGAACGCCATTTTTGTATTCTGTAACATACCCCTTGCCCCGATAGCTTTCATAAATTCGACGTTCGGGGTAGTTGGGCATAGCCGTGACTACACGCACTTGATGTCCGCGCTTGACCAATCCCTCAGCTAATTCAGTCATTAAAGGGGCGATACCAATTGGTTCTGGATAGTAGTTGTAGGAGTAAATTAAAATTCGCATAACATATTAGCTCTAAAAAACTCTTGTTTTCTACAAGAGTAAAGTTTTCGTTTTCACATTCGCCTTTCAAGCGCCTCTGTATTAAATTTTGTCTTTAGAATCTTTTATTGTCAGTATTTATTCTTTAAAGATACTGTATTACTT
>JAQYWN010000112.1 GCA_029379265.1 Rhizonema sp. NSF051 | reverse complement strand
TAATTAATACAGTTTTTGATAGTCGTATTGAATCAGCAAGTCAAGTGATTGAGCAAGCGATCGCACTTTATGAAAACCTTCTAGAAGAACACTCAAAAGCTCATCAAGAAACCCTGGAACAACGCAATGCTAAAAAACAGTTGATTGAGCAAAAGCGTCAACAACTTGAGATTTTAAAAAATAATTTGAACATTTTACTTAATAAATGCACTGTTTAATCCCACCCACGCGCAACCCAACTGTTACTACCGATAATTACACTCTCTAAAATTTTTCAAAAATCCTCTATATATTTTTAATCAATTCGGAACCGAAAAAAATGAGTGGACGATAAAGTTTCAACTGTTAACCTTTGATTTTTCATGGACTAGTTTGGGAAGAGTTCGCTCCTGAGCGAAGAGGTGCATGTGGATTAAACCCAAGGGCACACTGTAAGGGCGGGTTTTATAAGATGTTGTGTTCGATTAGCTATGTTCTTTATCTAAAACCCACCCCTACTACTAATAATGAGTTCCTGATTTTCTTTGGTGAACTGCGGTGACACCTTCGGCATTTAAGACTTTACCATTGTCTACATTTGCATAAACCAGCCAGTGATCCCCGCATTCCATACGGCTTTTTACTGAGCATTCAAGGTAAGCTAGAGCATCCGTGAGGATGGGAGAGCCGTTTTCGGCAGGTTCGGCAGCGACATCTGTAAATCTGTCCTGCCCTGGAGTGAAGGGTTTGAGGAAATGCTTCATTAACCCTATATGATTACCTTCAGTCAGGATATTCAGAACAAACCTGTTTCCAGAGTACATCAGCGTTTCCAATGCACGATCTTTGGCAACAGCTATTGTTAAACCGGGAGGATTAAAGCTTGCTTGCGATACCCAAGAGGCTAACATCGCACTTGATACATCACCCTGCTTGGCTGTAACTACGCACAGCGAACCAACAACTCGTCCAACTGCTTGTTCAGTTGTTGTCGCTGGCAGACTTTGCGATCGCACTTTTTTCGCTTTCTTCAATGCTTGAGCAAAGTCGGTGCCAGCTTCTTCACACATCTGTAAAGTGACATCGTTGGGTTTGAACTTAACTCGGATAGTATCAAAACCGAACCGATACCCTGCATCTTTGAGTTTACCTTCAATTAAATCTACAGCCTCCCCGCTCCAACCAAAAGAACCAAAGACACCTGCGGGTTTGGTATTGGAGGCAGTAGATAGAACAATCCCCAAGGCTACTTGGATTGGAGTTGGTGCGTGCCCGCCGAGGGTGGGGGAACCAATAATAAACCCAGCCGCTTTCTCCACCGCAGCACGGATGTCTTCAGGCTCAGCAACTTCGCAGTTAATTGATTCTACAGCAATCCCAGCTTTGGTGATGCCACGAGCGATCGCAGAGGCTAAAGTCGCCGTATTCCCGTAAGCTGAAGCATAAATTAAGGCTACTGTCGTATCTTGAGAAGTTTGCTGCTTACCCCACTGACGGTAAGCTTTTGTGAGTTCAATTAAGCTATAGCGTACCAAAGGTCCGTGCCCAGTAGCATACATTCGCACAGGTAAGTCAGAAAGTTTATCGAGCGCTGTTTCTACTTGTCGGGCATGGGGAGCCATCAGACAATCAAAGTAATAGCGCCTGTCTTCATGAAATCCTTCCCAACCTTCATCAAATACCTGATCCCCACAAATATGTGCGCCAAAGAACTTATCAGTGTAAAGAATTTCAGTTTGCGGATCGTAGGTGCAAAGCTCGTCTGGATAGCGGGGGTTGGGAGTGGGAATGAATTGCAGATCGTGCCCTTTCCCTAAATCGAGGGTTTCTTCACCCCGCATGACGAGAATTTGCAAATCTGTGTTTTCCAACGCACTCCGCAAATTAATTGCTCCTGGATTAGAACAAACGAAGGTTATTTGGGGTGCAACTTCAAGTATTGCTTTTAAAGTGGCTACACGGTTGGCGTTGATGTGTCCGAGAATGACGTAATCAATTGCTTTGACATCAAACCTCTTGTGCATCGCCTCCTGGAAAATTTCTGTAAACGTTTCTCCAGGAGGATCAATGAGGGCAATTTTATCACCTTGAATCAAATAAGAATTGGCAGTTGTCCCTTTAGCAAGGGCATATTCAATCTCAAATCTGAGGCGCGTCCAACTGCGCGATCGCAGTACTGTTGTATCAGTACCAATAGGGAGAACCTGAACGTCACGAGGTTTTGAAGAAGTCATAGCTTTTGGGATGAGGAGTAAATAAAGAATGAGGAGTGAGCAATCAATCAAGAGTGAGGAATCAATAAATCTAACTCCTAACGTGTAACTCCTAGTTTTGAACTCCTCACTCCTAACTTTTTAGTAGTGGTTGCCAATTTTTCGATGATGCACTGCAGTCAAACCGTCTGGCTTACTTACCCGTCCTTCATCGATTGTGCTGTAGACAAGCCAATGATCGCCGCCATCCATCCGACTTGCCACTTCACACTCCATGTACGCTAAAGCATCAGTCAGGATGGGAGTACCGTTTACGGCTCGTTGAGTTTTTACTCCTTCAAAGCGATCAGCACCGGGGGCAAAGCGTTTGAGGAAGTGCTTCATTAAGCGTTGATAGTTACCCTCTTCCAAGACGTTTAAGACGAAGCGATCGCCAACTTGCATTAGTGATTCTATTGCTCGATCTTTTGCTACAGCGATGGAGACTCCTAATGGTTTGAAGCTGGCTTGACTTACCCATGAAGCAAGCATCGCGCTGGACACATCACCTTTTTTGGCGGTAATAATGTAAAGTCCACCACTGATTCTGCCTAATGCTTTGTCGAGATCCGCGCCTAGGGATTTCATTTGTTTGATGCTGCGATCGCGCATCATTAATTGTCCCAAGTCGGTTCCTGCTTCTTCACATAGCTTGTAGGTTCCTTCGCCTGGAGTTTCTTTGATTTGAATTGCGGGAAAGGCTGATGTCAATCCTAAATCTCGCAATTTCTTCTGCAGGGGATAAGTCGGTTCATCATTACCACCGCCTGCCTCAAATATACCGAAAGCTTGTTTTTCTTTGACAGATCCTAAAATTGTACTCAACGCTGCTTGGGTATTGGCATCACCATTTTCCGGAGTCATACCGACAACAATTCCGTTACAACGGCTAACCAATTCTCGCAACTCTTGTAAATCGACTTCCTCTCGCAAATCCACCATTTCTATGGCCACTTCCGTTTTGGCGATCCCGGTGGCAATGGCTTGAGCAAGAGGATTGCTATAACCGTAATTGGAAACGTAAAAGACTCCAACAGTCGTTTCTGCTTTAGCTTGTGTTTGACTCCAAGTGCGATACCTTTTTGTCAGTTCTACAACATTATGTTGGAGTAAAGGTCCGTGACCGGTGGCGATTGTGCCAATTTTTTCTAGTTCCCCCATCCGTTTGAGGGCAGATAGCACTGATTTAGCATTAGGAGCCATCAGACATTCATAGTAGAATTTAAAATCCTCTTCTATATCTTGCAAATTTTCATCAAATGTGCTCTCCGAACAGTAGTGTAACCCAAAAGCGTCACAGGTAAAGAGAATTTGGGTGAGGTGGTCGAAGGAAAACATGGTGTCAGGCCAGTGTAAATTGGGAGCAATCACGAATTCCATTTCGTGTCCTTTGCCCAAATCTAGGCGATCGCCATTCTTCACAACCCGCTTTTTAAATGGCTGATGCACCATATTCTCCAGAAACTGGATTGCGACTTTAGAACCCACAACAGTGATTTCTGGAACAAGTTGTAAAATATCCTTGACTAAACCACTATGGTCTGGCTCGGTGTGGCTGATAATTAAATAATCAATCTCTACCAGGTTGATGAGACTATGAAGTGTATCTAAATAAAGGGAGCGAAACTTTTCATGAGAGGTATCGACGAGTGCAATCTGCTCACCGCGTATAATAAACGAGTTGTAGGTGGTACCGTTTTGCAAACCGAACTCAATGTCAAAGCGATCGCGATCCCAATCGAGCGATCGAATCGCCGTCGTGTCTTCGGCAATCTCAGCAGTTTGTATCGTTAGCCTTTTTTGAGTCTTTTCGGTGAGCGCAACCATAACTGCCCTCCTTAGCAAATAAGTATTTGTTCTCTGCCTCTATTGTGACATGAGTTAATTGTAAAGTTTTTTTAAAACCCTATAGTTGGTTAAAAAACTTAAATGTATGGAATCGCAAAGGCACGGAGGAGAGTCCGCAGGGATTTGGTTAACTTTGATGATCGGGAATTCCCGAATGCACTGGGCGTTGTTTGTTGAGGAAAAGCTAACTTGCTCGTGGGATACTGAGTATTTGCCTTCTGCTTTTATACATCAGATTTCTCAATGTCAAACACTGGAAAATTTATATAAAGTTACTGGAGGAGAAAGCGGAGATACAAAGACAAATTTCTACTTTCCTACTGCTCCACTCCCCCTTCTCCTCGCTTCCGTAGTTCCCAGTCAAACAGTACTTTGGCAAACTTATCCTAATGTTCGTATTATTACATTAGACCAAGTTCCTCTTCAAGGTTTATATTCGACATTAGGGATTGATCGTGCCTTGTCTATATGGGGTGCAGGACAAGCTTGGGGTTTCCCAGTGCTAGTGATTGATGCGGGGACAGCACTGACTTTTACAGGTGCTAATGGTAACCAATGTCTACAGGGAGGAGCAATTCTTCCAGGATTGGGCTTACAGCTTGCCACTCTTGCTCAAAACACAGGGCAATTACCAAACGTGGAAGCACCATCCTTTCTTCCTCCTCGGTTTGCTTTAAATACCGAAGAGGCGATACAAAGTGGAGTGATTTACACCCTACTAGCTGGAATCAAAGATTTTGTTGAGGCTTGGTGGCGGGATTATCCTAAAGGTAAAATTGCCATAACAGGGGGCGATCGCCAGCGACTGATCGACTGCTTACAAATCCAATTTCCTGAGATTGCAGCACGTTTGCTTGTGGAACCAAATTTAATATTTTGGGGAATGCAAGCCTTAATCGCCTCAGTTTGAGACCTCCTTCTAGAATTAGATAAGTTATCGTTTGAGTCACATACATATTTTTCTAGCTCTCTTGACGGGCATCCCTCTCCCAAAATGCCAAAAGCGCACTTGGAGAGATCGATAATGTATGACATACAATTGAGAATGCAATTACACCATTTGGCAAATTGGTGTAACAGAATTCTCTCGGCTTTAGCCAAAGGAGGCGTCAAAAATATTGAGAAATTCCCGAATATCCGCAGCCACAAGCCCTGCATGAGACTCCGGTAAGTCAGCTTCTGCATTGGCAATCATTTTCAAAGACGCCCGTGTGACTTGTTGGGCATACGCTTGACTCATGGCTACAGTTTCTGGAGTGTCTTTCCCACCCTGTAGAATTAAAACTGGGGCTTTGAGCGAGTACAATTGATTATGCAATAATTCTGCTTCAATTTCTGGCTGTCGGCGTTGGAACAAGATCTGGCAGGCTGTAGGATATTGCAACATAACTTGACGGAACTGCCAATCTCGTTCAATGTTTGCATTCCAACCTAATGCTTTAGTTAATGGGCGAAGAAATCGTAACAATTTAAACACCAACGAAGAACCATTGACTAATCGTCGCATTTTTCGCCAGCGCGCTTGTTGTCCTTCTATTTCTACGCCCTCTGGTGCTAGTAGAACTAAACCGTCAATTTGTTCTGGGTACTTCAAAGCATAACGAGCAGCAATCCAGCCCCCAAGTGAATGTCCCACCAAATAAATCTTTTCTAGCTTTAAAGCATGTACAAACTCGGCTAAACTTTCTACTTGCAGATCGATTGAGTAGTGTACATCAGGATATTCTGACTCGCCAAACCCATACATATCTGGTGCGAAGCAATGGAAATCTTGCCAAAGCAATTCCATTACTGAGATCCATTGACTACTATCGTTCCAAGCACCATGTAAAAAAATAACCGGAATTCCTTCGCCAACCTCGCGCCAGAATAGCAACCCTTGAGAGAGTTTTCTTCGAGAGTTACGAAATAGAGCATCCATTTTTATTTAGCAGTTTACCCTTTGATGATTTTATATTTTTATATGCTCTTTATCATTATTCATTAGTCTTTTGTTAAGACTAATGAATAATGATAAATGACGACCTCAACGAAAAAAAGTGTCTTTTATGCCAGTGTTGTTAAGCCTTGCAAGTAATCTTGCAACTGGCGGGTGTGATCGTGAGACATTTGTCCTGGAGGTAGGGAGTTGAGAGGAAAAGCTTGGATTTCCATAACCTCTAAAGTATCCTGAATTTCCATTTTTCCCTGCACTTCTGCTTCAACCACAACACAAATCGAATGAATTCTCGGATCGCGATCTGCTGCGGAGTAAACACCAACCAAACGTCTAATTTTTACCAGATCCAGTCCAGTCTCTTCCATCAACTCCCGGTGAACTGTACTAGGAATATCTTCTCCCCAGTCCACGATACCTCCGGGTAATGCCCAACGACCATTGTCACGCCTTCTGATCAGTACAATCCGACCATCAGGTAAAATTGGGATGATACTTGTGCCAGGAATAGGATGACGAAATATAAGACCTAGCACGGTTTGTCCGTAACGCCATAAGTTACGTGTGGAGCGGCTAGCTACAGTTAAAAAAGCAAAAACGTTCAATCTTCAAATGTCTATACTTACAGAACACATACCACCATTTACATTAGTCTAGCAACTAAAATATTCATAAATTTAGGTGATAGATTATACTAAAGTATCAGTATGTTTGGTTTTTATTCTAACGCTCGTCGTAGAACATATCAATATTATCACCTGACCAAAATAAAAGTGTAGCAATTATATATAAGCTGTTAGCTGCTAGCAATTAAATGTAAATATTCTTACTCTCACGTTTCATCTGAACCGGACAAAACTGGAAAACCCTTTCGATTGGTGTACTTGCTTGCCTAATTCTCAAAGTTAACCCTGAATTCCCCCTGATCCCTCTCTCCTGCGTATTGACATCTTAACTAAGAATGCAGTAATCTAGATTGCTGTTTAAAATATGTAGATAGCTGGATTAGGCTAAAAGTATATCAGTAACATTGGTAGTTGATATATTTGACGTGATACCTAAATGCAGCTTTTTGTTGTTTATTCTATGAGGTGAACATGGCCAAGCGCCGCAACCCCAAAAAAGAAAAGGCGCTACGGAACCAGGCATATGCCCGAAAGTTTCGTAAACGAACTACAACAGGACGTTTCCAGAGAAGGTTCCAGCAAAGAACTCCGAAGAGTGAAGAAGATGAGGGCGCAGCAACTCTTGATGCTGCTGAATAAGTAGCCAGGACAGTAAGAGGCAGGGGAACTACCTCACGGATAAAATTTGGGAGTTTGAGAAACAGACACCTTTTTTTGAAGCCCTGTGCATCCCCTTAAATTTTTGCTCTTCTCCATATGGTAGAAGGTCTTACAAGTTTTATCCTTGTCTCTGTGCCTTCTAAATCTTAATTTCATTTCAAACTAAGGGCGTACAGATGTACGCCCTTAATTTGTCTAAACTAGGACTTACGCACTATACAAATTGAATATCTTGTGTATTAACGTTAAATCTGTCGGGGGAAACTTCCCCCGACGAGTTTAACGGATAATGGTCGTTTCCGACTTGTGGGATCTCTCTGCCGAGAGCCCCTACGCTCCTACGGTGGACGGGAAAACTGTCCCCTTTTCTGCGCCCTAACCGATAATCTCCTGCCTGGCACTTTTTGGACACCACTAACGGCATCAAAACAAGGGGGCAGATAGTGAGTTGCTGAGGTTAGATCTTGGTAGACATAGTACTTTGCATCACAATAGATCCGGTGGGATAACGGCTAGTTCCAGACGATTCCAATGTCACAAATAACCCGGAGATCCCCGTATCATAAAAGTCAGCAGGCATCCAGAATTTCTCTAGCACCTTTCCCTGGAGAGTGCTGTTTAGCGTGCCACAGGGAATTTTTTCGCCATCAGCGATCGCCCACAGCCGATAGACTTTATTTGCTGGAGGAGTCGCCAGATTTTGCACAGCGAGAATCCCTTGTCGTTGCTCCAGGTTTACAACAAAGCTACCCGTAGCCGATACGGATACATTCACAGGCTTAAGGGAGAAAAATTTCGTTTGAGGCTGTTGCAGTAGAGTGTTGATATCCTGGGCAATGCGGTGATCCTGTCGCAAGCGATAGTTATCTACTCCTAAAGACAGAATCACGAGTGCTGCGACACTACCGATAACAGTCTGCCAGAGGAGCCGAGACTGTTTGTGCTGGGAGGTTTGGAAAGTCTTGGTAGCGGCAGTCAGGATGACAGATTGGAGATGGGGGGGCGGTTCAACACTGTTTAAGTTGTAAACGACTAGGTCTAAGGTTGCCTGTAGCCGCTTCACTTCTGCCACTAATACTGGATTTTCTGCCAGCAGTTGCTCGAAAACTTCTACTTCAGCGCGATCAAGATCGCCCACGACATAGCCTGCTGCCAAGGTTTCGATTGCTTCAGGAGTAAGGGGTTCAGTCATAACCTTAGTCAATGGAATGTTGTAAAAGTTGTTTCAGTTTCAGGAGTCCCTGGCGAGTCCAGCTTTTCACGCTTCCCAGGGGTTTATGCAGTTGTTGGGCAATTTCTGATTGGCTCAGTCCGGCATCATACGCTAGTTCGATCACCTGTCGTTGCTGATCTGAAAGCTGCGTCAATGCCTGCCGCACTTGCTGCGATCGCTCATTGAAAACAGCCTGCTCAACCGGAGTATGCGCGGGGGGTGCAGCAGTGACGTTCTGCCCCCAACGTTGCACTAAATTAAGGGTGCGACTGCGCGATCGCAGTTTGTCGATTGCCCGTGATCGAGTCATGGTAATCAGATAGCGCATCAAATGACCGTGTTTAGCATAATCAACTGGGCGCTGCCATAAAGACAGAAAAATTTCTTGGGTCAGATCTTCGGCTTCCGGCTGGCTCCGCAACACTTTCAGAGCCACTCCATATACTACACTGCCATAGCGATCATAGAGACACCTTAACGCCGCTGGTTGCTTTGCCTTCAGGTCATCCAAGAGTGCGGCATCACTGGAAGATGAAGGTTCTGATGAATGGCGATCAGGAGAACTTAGATCCATAGATTCAAGTGAATAGACCGAGGCTAATTTCTCTGCAAAAATGCCCAATGCATCTTGCAACGTGAGTGCAAATCCTGATTTCACAACTTCTGTTGAATTTAGAGCAAACTTAATCTCATCTCTAAAACGATTGGTGAAGCTAATTGGATGAGTCTAGTGTCGAAATTTTGTAGAAGTGGGTTATTTCGTTCTGATTAGTTAACACTCTTCTCGCCCCTCAAACCAAACGAACCGCGAACAGCAGTCTAGCAAAGGCATTTGAAGAGTTTAAATCCAAAATTGGTTCCCAGGCGTCTTAAAGGTAGAGAAAACTAAGTGACCCAGTTAGCATTCTTTTCAGGCATAAGTTGCAACTAAATTTCTGAAATCACGCTAATTGCTTACCTGTTCACTCCTACAGCTTTTAAAACTAGGCATTGCACTGCAATGTCCCGACGAGATCTAGATCGTCAATTCGCAACGCCCTTCTTTGGCATGTCATAATTTTGCACTTTTGGCAGTTTGGATTCGACCAATTTGCCTGAAAGTTTGTGCTGCATCTAAACATTTCAAGTCAGTAAAACCGCTGTAGCCAAATAACCAATCTCAGAGGTAATTCTATGCGACGCTCTCTTTCTACGCTGTTAACAACACTGCTTCTGTTTGCCACCATTTTGCCTGCTGCAGCGCAGGCCCAAACCACCGACGCAGCACCAACCAGCCTCAATCCCTACGTGGTAAATCAACCCAGGGCAAACCATCTCAGGCCTTTTAATCTGGCTTATCTGGCGTATCAAGGCTACTTAAAAAACCAAGGCATTCCCAGCAATGGTGCATTGATGTCGGGCATCGCGTCTGGAACAATCACGGCTCAAGACATTATTCAAGCTGCTGTCAAAGCGAATCGACTACCTGAGCAAACGCTAAGCGATCAAGGCTATCGCCATAACCTTGAAGATCAACTGCAAGGATTTACAGGAGACTAAAAAACTGGCGTTGCTGAATCACTGATGATCCAGGTGTGAAACAACGCCGCAATTCAGAAGCATTTGAGCAACTTGATTACCCAATGTGCCTCTACCGATCAAATGTTGATGCCGGACAGTAACATCCTTACAAGAATACTCAAACGATGAAAAACACATTTCGCAAGTACCATCGGCTAATTGGCACACTCTTTTGTTTGCCATTACTCTTTACTGCTGTGACTGGCATTAGCCTTGCCATCACCGACAAATGGTTGCATCAAGAAGAGCTTACTGCATTTTTAATCACTGTTCACACCTTCCAAATCTTCAAACTTGATGCCATTCTGCCAGTTTTGAATGGGTTAGGTCTGATTGGCTTAGTGGCTACCGGACTCTCGCTGACCGGACTGTTTGCTAAACGCCATCAACCAAAACGGATGGGAGAACGCTCATGAAATACATTTCTTATTTTTTCATAGCGATCGCCAGTGCTTTTCTGGTCATTCTGTTGTCGTTGTCATCCTGTAGTCCGAACCCTAAAGCAACGACTAGCCAACCAATGATGATGAAAGCTCAACCCAAGTCCCAACCCCAAACTAGCCAACAAACTGCCGATGCTACGGTCAAAATTCGTAATTTCAAATTTGAGCCAGCGAATTTGACAATCGCTGTTGGTAAAACTGTTCAATTTAGCAATGTCGATGAAGAACCCCACACGGCTACGGCTACGGATGGTACTTTCAACTCTAAAGCACTGGATACCAATCAAACCTGGAACTACACCACCACTAAACCAGGTACTTATCCCTATATTTGCTCAGTTCATCCCTTTATGAAAGGGACGTTGACGGTAATACCCCAAAAAAACTAACCAGAGGAATACCAATGAAACGCAGAAAAGTTATTGAACATGTGGGCTGGACAGGACTCGGCATTGTGTGGGCTTTTGGTGCAAATGGCATCTTCACTGCCTGTCAGGTGGAAGAACCAAATGCTCAAAAATCATCCACTACCTCATCGTTTTCCTTCGTTCAAATTAGCGATACGCACATCGGTTTCAAAAAACCTGCAAATGAACATGTGACCGATACGCTTCAGAAAACGATCAATGCGATCAATGCTTTACCTACTCCACCCGCCTTTGTCATTCACACTGGCGACATCTCCCATTTGTCTAAACCAGAAGAATTTGATCAGGCAAAACAACTACTTTCCCAATTGAAAGTCCCACTGTTTACCCTACCAGGAGAACACGATACGATTGGTGATCGCGGCAAAGCCTACGAGGAAGCCTTTAACCGAAAGGATGTCAAAGAAGGTTTACAGGTTTGGGATCAGGCGGGAACACACTTTGTCTCCTTGACCAATGTGCTAGACTTTGGGGCAACTGGCACAGGCAAACTGGGTCAGGCGCAATTGGACTTTCTGGCAAAAGATTTGGCAGCGCAGAAACAGGATCAGCCTCTAGTTGTTTTCAGCCATATTCCCCTGTATAACCTTTATCCCAAATGGGGATGGGCAACTGCCGATTCTGCCAGGTTGCTTTCACTGCTATCTCGCTTTGCATCAGTCACAGTATTGACGGGTCACATCCATCAAGTCATTGAACACAGCGAAGGCAATATTCGCTTCCACACCGCTGCGGCGACTGCCTATCCCCTCCCCGCGCCAGGTAACGGTGAGCAACCTGCTCCCGTCAAGCTCCCGGAAAATAATTTGTTGGCGGTGCTCGGATTCCGCACAGTTGAGGTAATTTCCGGGAAGGATACTAGAGTCGATCAACATGCTCTGGGTTAGTTCAACAACTGCCTCAAGCGATCACCATAAATCTTAATTCGTAATTACGAATTAAGATTTATTTGGGTGTGGGCAACTTGGAGTGCTTTGTGTACTTGTGCAAATCCTGTACCTCCGTAGCTGTTACGGGCGGCAACAACTTGTTTGGGCGAGATGGCTTCGTAAATATCTGCTGCAAATGCGGGATGTAATTGTTTCCACTCATCCAAAGTTAGATCTTTTAGAAGTTTACCAGCAGCAATACTGGTTTTGACAACTTTGCCAACAAGGTTATAAGCTTCTCGAAAGGGAACACCTCTTGCTGCTAGATAATCTGCTACGTCTGTCGCATTGGAAAAGTCTTCTGTCACTGCTTCCGCCAAGCGTTGGGTGCGAAATTCTAAACCTTCCCTCAGCAAAATAGTCATTGCTTCCAAACAGGCTTTCACTGTGTTAACACTGTCGAATAAACCTTCTTTATCTTCTTGTAAGTCTTTGTTATATGCCAAGGGTAGTCCTTTGACAATGACCAGCATAGCTTGGAGATGGCCAAATACCCGTCCGGTTTTTCCGCGTACTAATTCTGGTACATCGGGGTTTTTCTTTTGAGGCATAATGCTGGAACCAGTGGCACAGCTATCCTTGAGCGTGACAAAGCTGAATTCCTGTGATGACCAAAGAATGACTTCCTCTGATAGGCGGCTGAGGTGTACCATGATTAAGCTAGCGGCACAGAGAAATTCAATCGCAAAGTCGCGATCGCTAACCCCATCAAGGCTGTTAGCATAAACGTCGTCAAAATGCAATAGGTCTGCTGTGTAATGGCGATCTATAGGGAAAGTTGTTCCTGCCAAAGCACCGCACCCTAAGGGTGAGATATTCACCCGATGGTCAACATCACCCAAGCGTTCCCAGTCACGTTGCGCCATCTGAAAGTACGCTAAGAGATGGTGAGCTAAACTTACAGGTTGAGCGCGTTGTAGGTGGGTATAACCGGGAATGAGAGTCTCAACGTGTTTTTCCGCAACATTGAGTAATACACTTTGAAATTCTCGTAGTTGGCTACGAATTTGTTGAATTTGGTCGCGGAGGTAAAGTCTGGTGTCAGTGCCAACTTGGTCGTTACGGGAACGAGCAGTGTGTATTTTTTTTCCTACATTACCAGTAATTTCTACGAGCCTGTGTTCTACGGCAAAATGTATATCTTCCGCATCAATACCTGGATGAAATTTGCCTTGCTGATATTCTTGCCGGATTTGTTCTAAACCCGCAACAAGAAGACTTCCTTCTTCGTGAGAAATGATACCAGTGTGAGCCAGCATTTTGGCATGAGCTTGGGAACCAGTTAGGTCGTATTCTATTAATTCAATGTCAAAGTTGATACTAGCATTAAACCGAGCGATCGCCGGATGCAATGCTGATTCAAACCGCTGACTCCAAGTTTGTTGTTCAGTCATAGAAATTAGAGGAAAGGGGAGAAGTCAGTTGCTTGCAACGCCATTCATCTGAGCGACGGCGTCCTTTATACAGCAGAACTGCGGGAAGAATCCATTATAGTATTCGCCTAGAGGAAACCTGCACACTCAGGACAGAAGCGTTGAGCAAACTGACGTTAGGGAGTTCGGGGAGTAGGGAGTTCCACTCCCCAATTGTTTTAGCCGTAGCTTGTCAGATTCCGAAGCATATACCCAAGTCCCAGTCCAATCAACAATGCCCACACTTGCCCTGTCTGTACAAAGTGGTTAAAGGCTTTTTGCATTTGACCTAGAACGTTTGGATCGCTAATCTGTTGAGCTAACAATGTCCAATTTACAGGAATATAACCAAGAGAGTTAAAAACTGAATCGCTAAATAAGTTCATATTTTGTAATAACACGCAAACAACGGGCAATAGTTCATAAGTCAGCATGAGCGCCATAACACCACAGTACTCATATTGAGTCCAGTTCTGAATGAGTGTCAGGAAAGCTACACCAACAAGGCTCTTAGAGTCACCGGAAGAGTTGATAGCTAAAGGCTAAATGCTTACATTGACTCCGTTGGGCAAGATGACTCCACTGTCATAACCTTTACATGCTGTTAATGTCCAGCTTTACAAGCAGCTACACCTGTTGCCTGATCACAATTAAGTCGGCGGTAAAAAACCTAATTATGTAAAGCTCGCCTCTTGAAGCTTCCCCCGGCAGACTTTACGTAAATAAAAGTAAAGTTGATAAAATTATTGCGTAGTAAGCGCTACTCTGCGAGAAGCCGCTCCGCGTCTACAGCGCTGAAGCGCTTACTACGAACTTTCATTTATTTATGCCGATTTACTTACCCTTTATTTTCAATCACATCTACCCAAGACCAATTATCA
>JAQYWN010000111.1 GCA_029379265.1 Rhizonema sp. NSF051 | reverse complement strand
TCTAAAGACTAATTAAATTAAAAATACTAATAAAAATCCCTGAGTATTTAGCGCTCATCTATGAAGCAAATAACCAGAAAGAAAATTTTTTTATGGCAAATGACTAATGATTGGAGACAACCACCCTTCGTCAAAGTGCAATTTTACGCTCGCATATTGCCAAGAAATAAATAGCAATACAGATTGAGGAACTCAAGAGCGTTTCCGTTGCGCTTGGGAAGCTAACCTGGGCTACAACTCTCGTTCGCTCTCATGAACGGCACAGGCATTTATTTTTATGGATCACTCTTATGTAACAGCATCTGACTCTTGATTGAGGACAAATCGCCAAGAAGATTTGCTGAGGTAATCGCGGGTTATGGTATGCCAGTTATGCAAAGTCTCTTGAAATGATGGTCTTTGAAGATCTCCAAGCCAAAGAATCAGCGCGTCCTCACCGTTATCCTTGTAGTACCCTCGCCGTCGGCCAGCTGTTTTGAAGCCAAATTTTTCATATAAGGATAGAGCTGTCTTGTTAGAAGCGCGGACTTCGAGGGTTGCTCGCTCCAAACCTCTCGCTGTGGCAGCATTAAGTAAAGAATACAGTAAAGCTTGACCCAAACCTTGACGGTGGTATTCCGGGTCAACCGCGAGAATTGTAATGTGTGCTTCGTCTAAAATTGACCAAAAGCAACCCATTCCCAGCAATTTTAGGGGAAAAGAAGAAAATAAACCCAGCAGCTCACTATTGGAACTATCTATCTCTCTTTGGTATGCCTCGAGAGTCCACAAACCATCAAAACAGGTTCGATCTAGTTCCATCACTGCACTCAGATGCTCTGGTGCGAGTGGTTTCAGTTCTAATTTTTTAAAGCTCACTCTAATTGGTACAACAGCCTCTTCCACTCCATCCTAACTAACAAAGCGCAGTAGGAAGTAGCGTTTCTCCTATAGTCAGCGCGAAGTTTTTATTCTCTTCTTCTGTGTTTTTCATACTCCCCAATACTTCAAATATACGAACAAACAAGTCCATTATTGGGTAAACTGGAAATCGGTAGTTATGTAAAAAATATTTTGTAGCTTGTTAAAACAAGCGAACGCGCTACCTCCGTGGGTTAAAACCGCACGGTTTTCACACGTATCAAGGATTTTTAGATGAAGTTTCAACAAGGAAAACTTATATAATCATGGGATCGACTCACCCTGCTGGAGTTCAAAATTCTGGTAGTAAGTATTTACCACAATTCAGCAGTAAAAATACTAATATCTCACCTAATCAACAACTTTTACCACTGACTGCCAAAATTAACAGTCACGACCACCTGGAAGTAGGAGGATGTGATGTCACAACCTTAGTTCAGCAGTTTGGAACGCCTTTGTATATTTTAGACGAAGAAACGTTGCGAACAGCTTGTCGCCAGTACCGAGATAGTTTTAAGCACTATTACCAAGGTGAATCTCAGGTATTGTATGCCTCTAAGGCACTCTCGTGTTTAGCAGTTTGTGCGATCGCCGCATTAGAAGGTTTAGGAATTGATGTCGTTTCTGGAGGCGAACTCTACACCGCCTTAAGTGCAGGTGTTAGTCCCGATAAAATCTACCTCCACGGCAACAATAAATCCCATGAAGAACTGACTTTAGCTATCCAGTCCGGTATCACCATTGTGGTAGATAACTGGTACGAGTTGCATACCTTAGTCAGTATGAAGTCATCGGTTATTGGGAATATGACAGGTTCCAATGACCCAATTCGGATCATGCTCCGGCTAACGCCTGGTATAGAATGCCACACTCACGAGTACATTCGCACGGGACATCTAGATAGTAAATTTGGTTTTGACCCCAATCAACTGGATGAGCTGTTTAGTTTTGTCAGTAAGCAATCGGCAATAAACTGCGTGGGGTTACATGCTCATATTGGTTCCCAGATTTTTGAACGCCAACCACATCGGGATTTAGCGTTGGTGATGGTGCAGTGGTTAAGTAAAGCTGCAAGCTTAGGTAACGCCATGACCGAATTAAATGTCGGTGGTGGATTGGGGATTAAATATACAGAATCAGATGACCCACCAAGCATAGAAGAGTGGGTAAAACCAATTTGTGAAGTCATTCAAGAAGCTTGTGCGGTTGAAAACATGCCTTTGCCAAAATTATTGTGCGAACCAGGGCGATCGCTCATTGGCACGGCAGGCATTACGGCTTATACCGTTGGTTCATCGAAAGTGATTCCTGATATTCGGACTTATGTCGCCGTCGATGGAGGCATGTCTGACAATCCCCGACCAATCACTTATCAGTCAGTTTATCGTCCTGTAGTTGCCAATCAAATGTCTGCTCCAATTACAGAAACATTGACAATAGCTGGCAAACATTGTGAATCAGGAGATATTCTAATAAAGAATGCTCAGATGTCAAAAACAAAACCAGGGGATATTCTGGTAGTTATGGCAACTGGTGCGTACAATTACAGTATGGCTTCTAACTACAACCGCTTACCTCGACCGGCAGCAGTTGTGGTAGCCAATGGTGAAGCAAATTTGATTTTGCGACGCGAAACTTATCAAGACTTAATTAAACAGGATTGCCTACCAGAAAGACTAAAAAGTAAAGAGCTAGGAGTTTCAAGTTAGGAGTTAAGAATTAAAACTCATAACTCCTGTACGGACGCGCTTTCCGTAGCGTCTCTACTCCTAACTTCTAACTGATAACTTTATTAAAGGCAGAAGGTTAAATCCAGATGTCATGGGAGATTGGTGGAAGGAATGGCTGACAAACTTAGGGCAGTCGCAGTCATTGCTGCTTGAGACTCTGGACGTTGTTTTAGTACTGGCGCTGACGTATATGATACTTGTTATTATTAGTGAGCGCCGGACACTATGGATGGTGAGGGGACTTATTATTCTAATGCTCGCATCAGCATTAAGTAGCAAGTTACAACTACAACTGCTGAACTTTGTACTGGAAAAGTTAGTGATTGGCTGTGCTGTGGCAATGGCGGTTGCTCTTCAGTCAGAGTTTCGCCGATTTTTGGAGCAATTGGGACGGGGCGAGTTCAAGCAGCTGTTTCAAATGTCAAATCGGGCAGTTCCCAAGTCTGATAGTGTGATTGATGAAATTGTCGATGCCGTTAAAGAATTGTCGAAAAACCGAATTGGAGCTTTACTGATTCTGGAAACAACTGGTCCAATTGACGAGCGTGATTTTTCAGTGCCAGGAGTAAAGCTGAATGCGGAGGTTTCAAAGGAATTAATACAGACAATTTTTCAGCCAAAAACTTTGTTGCATGATGGGGCAACGTTGATTCGTGGCTCGCGGATTGTCGCATCAGGTATAATCTTACCGCTTTCGGGACGCACAGCCTCACGCCAGTTAGGAACACGCCACCGAGCGGCGATGGGAATTACCGAACGGGTTGAAAATTGCATTTGTGTCGTTGTATCAGAAGAAACGGGTTCAATTTCCCTAGCCGAAAGGGGAACCCTGAATAGACCACTGACGATCGTGAAGTTGAAAGAGTCTTTGGAGGCTCGATTTTCTCCTAATGTAGATCGGGAAGCTGTCGCTCCTGGTTTATTAAGTTTAGGTCGTCGAATTCGTGGTAAGGCACTGGTACTGATTTCACGTTTACTCGGATTACCATCGACTGCTTCGCGAGATAAGAAATGACAGTACAAAAAACTGAACTGCAAGAACTGCCTGCTGATTTAAAACGAGAACTACTGCCTAAGCACGTTGCGGTAATTTGTGATGGTAATGGTCGATGGGCTAAACGTCAAGGAATACCTCGGTTTTTGGGTCATCAGCGAGGAGTAGATGCTTTAAAAGATTTACTCCGATGTTGTGATGATTGGGGAATTGGTGCATTAACGGCTTATGCTTTTTCAACTGAAAACTGGGGAAGACCCCAAGAAGAAGTTGATTTCTTGATGACCCTGTTTGGGCGAGTTTTACGTCAAGAACTTCGAGAAATGACCGAGGAAAATATTCAAATTAAGTTTGTGGGAAATTTGACTGCTTTACCAAAATCCCTGCAAGCAGAAATTTCTCGTTCAATGGAAGAAACGAAGGGTAACCGTGGTATTCGGTTTACAGTTGCAACAAATTATGGGGGGAGACAAGAAATTTTACACGCTTGCCATGTGATCGCTCAGCAAGTACAGCAAGGTCTATTGCAACCAGATGAAATTGATGAGACGACTTTTGAACGCCATCTTTATACAGCAGGAATCTGCGACCCAGATTTGTTAATTCGTACCAGTGGGGAAATGCGGCTATCAAATTTCCTTCTCTGGCAAACGGCTTATGCAGAAATTTATATTACCGAGACTCTTTGGCCTGATTTCAACCGTAGTGAGTTTCACCACGCCTTGTGTGCCTACCAACAGCGAGAACGTCGATTTGGGAAAGTGCCTCATCAGTCCTGAGATCTGAGTGCTGAGGAGTCAGTGCGCCTATACGGGTTTCCCGTCGCACTCCTAAGAGCGTTGCTGAGTAGAAAGAGTAAAAAGCGTGGTGAAACTCACTATAGTTTGAGTGTTCAGACCTCAGTAGAAGAATCTTTTACTCAGGACTCAGCACTCAGCACTCAGCACTCAGCACTGATGAGGCACTCAGGACTCTTTTAGGGTCCTGAAAAAACAGCCTCTTCAACATCTTGGCGGCTGAGGGAGTATTTGAACGAACGTTGGATATCTTGACCCTTCTCCCCAGCTTGAAGATAGCGCACGATGATCTGCTCAACATCAAGCGAAAGCTCAGCTTGCCAATTGGGTCGCTGTATGCGCCAGCAATGTAGTTGCTGCTCGTCTTGCTGACAGCCTTGATCTCGGAGCCACTGCTCAATTTTAGGGAGTGGATGACTGTATAAAGGGGTTTCACCAGGTGGAAGAGGCATAGGAATTATTAGTTGCTAGTTATTGGGTTGTTAGTCGTTAGTCGTTGGGTGTTAGTTTCAAAACCACTAACTACTTCCCGGATTATGGATAGTTATTTGCTGTACTGTGGAAGTGGGTTGGTGTAGTTGGGTTTGGAAAGCGCCTTCACCACGAGTTAAGCCGATAAAGATGGCTAAGAGTAAGCATGCCAAAAATGTCAACCCCAGAATAAATAAAGCAAAAATTTCGCCAGCTGACAGAGGGCGATCGCTGGCATCCAGGTAAGCTGATTTAGACCAGTAATGAGAAGGGGAAACGGGACGGTTTAAGTCTGGAGGTGGTTGAATAACACCAAAGCGCGAATATCCTATTTTCTGGTCGTAAACAAATCGCCGTTCTGGATTGCTGAGAGTTGCGTAAGCTTCGTTGAGTTGTTGAAATTTGGTAATTGCCACAGTAGCAGGCAAGTCTGTAGTATCAGGATGATACAGTTTGCTCAGTTCCCGATAAGCACGCCGAATTTCAATGACTGATGCTGAGGGATGCAGTCCTAGCAAGGAGTAATAAGTATGTTCACTGCTTTGTGACATTGCCCCGTTTTGATTCACGACTTTTTGAGTCACGAGCGCGATATTTTTTCTAATATTCTAAACCTAGCAACTCCTCAGTGTGCGATCGCTCGTCCGCAATTAGCACTTCGGTTCTAATTGCGCTTTCGCTTTCTTCATCTAAAAAATCTCCGATACGTGTGGAAACCGTGGTGAATTAAACAATTAAATCAGCACGAGGTTTAAAGGTTTCCATTTGGCGCAATTTTTCGTAAAGTTCCCGTTCCTGCGTACTAATATTTTTCGGCGTCACGATCTGAATTTCTACCAGTTGATCGCCACGCTTGCCATTTTCAGCGGGATAGCCTTTATTAGCGAGGCGAAATCGTTGACCGGATCTTACTCCTGAAGGAATTGTCATTTTTACAAGTCCATCTAAGGTTGGTGCTTCTATCTGTCCTCCTAAAACTGCTTCACTGGGAGTAACAGGCACTTGACACAACACGTTAAAGTCTTCTAATTTAAATAAGGAATGAGGTATGACAGTAATTTTTAAGTAGAGATCGCCACCATTGATGCCTTGGTTTCGCAACCGGATAGTTTGACCTGTAACCATACCGGCAGGCATATTTACTTCGAGCGATCGCCCATCTTCCAAGCGAATCCTCTCCATGCCACCTTTGTAGGCTTTTTCTAACGGTAAGGTCAATCGCGCTTCTATATCCCGACGAGCAGGACGAGGGTTGACTGTATATTCAACTTTTCTTGTTGGAGAACGAAACGGATCGTTTGGAGCGCTATTGTTAGAGGTAGCATTTTTATTCTCTTGACGACTGCTGACACCAATAACTTGATTAATAAAGCTTTCAAAATCTGCAAATTGTCCGGGGTCTATATCCTGAGTATTAGTGCGAGTATTAGTGCGATTATTCCAGGTTTTATCTCGTGAAGGCGATTTCCCATTAAAACCTCTTTGCTTCCAGAAGCTGCTAAACTGGTCGTACTGTGTTCGTTTAGTTGTGTCTGAAAGAATTTCGTAAGCCTCTCCAATATCTTTAAATTTATCTTCTGCTGCTTTATTTCCCGGATTTAAGTCCGGGTGATACTGCCTTGCCAATCGCCGATAACTTTTTTTAATCTCTTCATTGGAAGCTTCTTTAGCGACTCCCAAAATTTCGTAGTAATCGCGAAAATTCTGTAAATTTGGCATAGTTATTTTTTTACTTTAGATTTTTTATTTTACTCATAGTTAAAGACGTAATTAGCAATTAGCCAGTCTTCCGTTAGCCATTAGCTATTTCCAATTACTAATTACCAATTACTAATTACCGATTACAAAATCCGTATTCCCCCATTAACCTTGTGACTTGATCGCCGGAGAAACGCTATAGCCAATCATCTTCATCATCATCCCAGTTATCTTGATAAGTAGGACGAGATCTCCGCGAATAACCACTGTCAGAAGAAGAACGATTCTTACTATCCCGAGTATCCCGACTATCCCGACTATCTCTATAGTCCCGAGTATCCCGACTATCCCGACTATCTCTATAGTCCCTGCCATAGTAGTCGCTCGCGCGGTCTTTATCGCGGTCTTTATCGCGGTCTTTATCACCAGTAAAGATGTCACGAATAGTCCCCAATAAATCATCGTCATCATCTTCGGTGTTATATTGGCGGATTTCCTGATTTAGCTCATACAAAGCATCTTGCAAGTCTACATAACCTTCGTCAATACCGCGATCATCATCTTGCTGTAAACTCTCATTCAATTCCCGGCAGATCCGATCAATTCGCTGGCGACGACTGCGGGCAAACTGCATTCCCCAATCCAACGCAACTTCTCTAAGTTGCCGTTCTGCTTGTTGAATCAAACCTTGAGAACGAGTGCGCTTTTCGACTCGTTCTTTGCGTTCCCGATCTACCTCAGCATACTTTTGGGCATCTTGAATCATCCGATTAACTTCTGCTTCGTTTAAAGTAGAAGCACCTTGAACCGTAATACTTTGTTCTCGACCTGTCGTTCTATCGAGCGCTGTCACCTGTAAAATTCCATTGGCATCAATATCATATGACACCTGAATCTGCGGGACGCCTCGTGGTGCTGGTGGAATCCCGTATAATTTAAACCTTCCCAATGACTTATTACCAGAGGCCATTTCCCTCTCACCTTGGACGACATGGATTTCTACGGAGTTTTGATTATTTTCTGACGTAGAAAAAGTGTCCGAGCGGCGTACTGGTATTGTTGTATTGCGAGGAATAAGTTTTTTCATCACGCCACCGATGGTTTCTAATCCTAGAGATAGGGGCGTCACATCTAACAGCAAGACATCCTTAAGCTCTCCTGCGAGAATGCCTGCTTGAATTGCTGCACCTACCGCCACCACTTCATCAGCGTTGACATTTTGATTAGGTTCTTTACCAATCATTGCCCGTACAAGTTGTTCTACCATTGGCATTCGAGTAGAACCGCCTACCAGTACGACTTCATCAATGTCTGCTGGTGTCAATTCAGCATCTTTCAACGCCCGTTTAACTGGCAACCTCAACCTTCCTAACAAGTCATCACACAAACCCTCAAACTCAGCCCGAGTCAGGCGCGTTTCGACGTGTAATGGTCCATCTTCTGTGGAAGCGATAAACGGTAAATTAATGTCTGTTACACTAACTGCCGAAAGTTCTATTTTGGCTTTCTCTGCTGCTTCCAAGAGGCGTTGTAAAGATTGACGTTCGCGTCTTAAGTCTACCCCATGTTCTTCTAAAAACTTTTGAGCCAACCAATTGACTATTTTTATGTCAAATTCATTACCCCCTAACTGCGTATCTCCACTAGTAGATCTCACCTCAAATACGCCATCACCAACATCGAGAACTGACACATCAAAAGTGCCACCTCCCAAGTCGAAGACTAAGATAGTTTCGCTGTTAGTACGTTCCAAACCGTAAGCTAAAGATGCAGCTGTTGGTTCATTCAGAATCCGCAGCACCTCTAAACCTGCAATTCTGCCTGCGTCTCGCGTTGCTTGCCGTTGGGAATCATTAAAATATGCCGGAACGGTGATAACTGCGCCTGTCACTGTTTGACCCAAGTATTTACTGGCGTCGTCTGCCAGTTTCTTGAGAATCATTGCCGAAATTTCTTCTGGGGCAAATTCTTTATCTAAACGGTGACAATAAACTTTGATATTGCCCACCTCGTCTTTGCGAATCGTATAAGGGACTCGTTTGGATTCTGGACTGAGTTCGTTATACTTACGCCCAATAAAGCGTTTAATCGCGAAAAAAGTATTTTGTGGATTGAGAAGGGTTTGCCGCCGCGCCATTTGCCCAACAACCCTTTCGCCTTCCTTAGTAAAACCGACTACGGAGGGGGTTGTGCGCATTCCTTCTGCATTGGCAATCACCACCGGCTTGCCACCCTCCATGACAGCAACTACTGAGTTGGTTGTACCCAAGTCAATGCCGACTACTTTGCCCATGCGTTATTCTTCTCCTAATGTGTCTTACTAATTATTATGCTCGGAGGCGAATATTTTTAGCTTTTTTGCTAAAAAGCGACAGAATAAAAGCTCCTGAATGATATAATTGTCAGCGATACTGAAAATAAATGATACTAACAAAAAAATAGTTGTTGGATTGGCGGTCACCGCATAAAAAATTGAATCCTTGCATTGAGTAAATCCGAAGCGGATTTCCTAAGCTGAGGAGCTAGTAGCAAGTATAGGATAACATTGACAGTGGTTTGTCAGCTATCGTGCCGTTAGCTAAGAGAGGAATTACGCTCTTCGTCGGTGATACAACTCGATAGGTCACCGAGTCATACCAACGGTCAAAGCGAAAACGCGCTGACAATATTAACAAGCACAACAGTTGTAAAGACTTGGAATTAAAAGAGCGACTGCAAACGCACTTAACTCAAATAGTCCGCGATCGCGACCCTTACTTGGCATCGGGAGGACATTTTTTTGTTCTGGAATACATCCGCGCCTCATTTGCTCAATGGGCAAGTGTGGAAATCCACACCTTTAAAGTCGGAAGTAAAACCTGCAAAAACCTCATATTGAACTTACCCTCCGTTTCGACTTCACAACGAGATTTGCCACCAATTTTAATAGGTGCCCATTACGATGCAGTACCAGGAACACCGGGAGCTGATGATAATGGCACAGGTGTTGCCGTATTGCTGGAGTTTGCCAGAATCTTTGCCGCCAACCCGATGAAATATCCCCTGCGACTGGTTGCTTTTGATATGGAAGAATACGGCTTAGTTGGCCCAAGTGGAGCTTCCGAGTATGCAACCCTGTTAAAACAACAACAGCAACCCCTGCGCTTAATGATTTCGTTAGAGATGCTGGGGTATTGCGATTCTACCCCTGGTTCACAACGCTATCCAGCCCCTCTAGAACGCTTTTACCCAAATCGTGGCAACTTTATTGCAATACTAGGCAATTTACGGACAATTCCTGATTTAATTCGCTTAAGCCGCAGTATACGTAAATCAGGAACGCCGAGTGAGTGGCTGCCCGTACCAAATAGAGGTTTAATACTTCCACAAACTAGACTCAGCGATCATGCTCACTTTTGGGATCGGGGTTATCCGGCGATGATGGTGACAGATACAGCTCACATGCGGAATCCCCATTACCACAAACCTACCGATACTATTGCCACTTTAGATTTAGATTTTCTTACAGGTGTCTGTCAAGGTTTGGAAAGTGGTCTTCGGCAGTTGTAAAACTTTCAGATCCCCGACGAATTAAAGAAGTCGGGGATCTTGATTCTCAAAGAAACGCTAGAAATGAATTACCTTAGAAATTGAATACCTAAATTGTGCATATGACTACAACAAAACCAGTCCGCCCACGTGGTCAAGGCAGAATATTTCCAGAATATACAATACAGCCAGAGGAGTTAGCTAGACGGGAAGCTGAAAAAAATGCTCGGGTAAAGCGTTATCAAGGGATTTTTGCACAAGTATATCCTCAACTTGTACAAGACCATTACAACTGGTTCATTATTATTGAGCCAAACAGTGGAGACTATTTTATCGATTTAAATGAAGAAGTTGCTGTACAAAAAGCCCGTCATCAATATCCGAATGGCATGATTGGTATCATGCGGATTAATGAAACTGGAACTTGTGGCAGGATATGATATCAGGCAAGTTCGGTGAGATTGGGGAGTTAATTTTTGAAATTGAACTCATTGGCTTTGATGAAGAAAGATATCCGATAGAGGTGTTATTAGATACAGGTTTTACCACAGGTTGGTTGGTACTTGATACTCAAGATGTCAAAAGCTTAGGTTGGTCTAAAATAGATAGTGAACTAGCTGTACAAATGGTACGGGGTGAGGAATTTTTTGATTTATACCAGGGAAGAGTTTTAGTGGAGGAACAGGAGTACATTATCCCAGTTTTAGCAGGAGCAGGAATTCCCGAACCTCTACTCGGCTTACAATGGCTAAAGATGTTGCCACTAGTAGTGAATTTTACAGCAGGAATATTGACTTTAGGGTAAATAAGGGAAAATATTTACAGGTATAAAACATATAATAGGACCAAGCCCGTGGCTGACGAGATTAAAAAAGGTGACAAGGTTAAGTGGAACACAGCACAAGGTGAAACCACTGGTGAAGTAGAAAAGAAACTAACTTCACCTACTGATATTAAAGGACATCACGTTGCCGCCTCAAAAGATAACCCAGAGTATTTGGTAAAAAGTGACAAAACTGGGAAAGAGGCAGCTCACAAATCTGATGCTCTTGACAAAATTGAGGATTAATGCAGCGTTATGAGTAAAGATGAGAAATCAGTAATACACGAGTTTCAATCCTCAGTCAACATGACAGCAGATCGTCGTTTTTAGTAGCGATGCGCGTTAATGATTGTCCGTTTTTGTCCGGGTTTCTCCCAACCCTTATACCATTTCACGAAAATCTTGATACAACTCGCTTCCCCTGCTTCCCCTGCTTCCCCTGCTTGACTAAATGTATCAACTTTAAAGTGAAACGGTATTAGACTCTCCTTCAGTGAGCAGCGAGTTATGATGTATGAACGTAACTTAGTATGCCAGTACTTGATTGTCTTTATTTACTGACAGTAGTACAAAATACTACTAATGACATTTGAAAGCTAATAGTAGAATAGGGAACAGAAAAGCTGCATGGAAGGGAGGACGGGAAATTGGATGAACTGAGGGCTGCACTGGAACTAGCAACCGAAGACGAATTGCAAGATCTGACGGCAATTCTATTTTGTCGTAAGTTTAATCCTTTAGACTATGTTCACACACCTGAACCGATAGAAGTGCAAAGCCAGGATCGGGTTGCTTGGCTAGACACGTTAGAGGGACGGTTTCGCTTTTTGGCTGCAGATGGGATGACGGTACTGCGGGGACACACCAACCAAGTCACCTACCGACAAGCATTAATTCAAGTTTGTAAGTATTTAAAAATACGCTATTCTGACAATTTGACAACAATTGATTTAGAAGCCGAGGTATTTTTGCATTTGCTGGGACAGGTATGGAAAAAGTTACCTGAACAGGATCAGCAAAAATTGAGCGCCAGAGTACAGCGTCAACTTGCGGCATCAGATCTCACTGAACCGCTTCCGCTATCATTGCAGCGCGATCCTTTAGGTTTACTTGTTAAAGGCGGTAGTGCTTTGGCTGTCACCTCTGTCCTTCAGCCACTGGTGCTTAAACAAATTGCCCAAGAATTTGCCATCCACTTTGCTACCTATCAAATGACTAAACAAGCCGCGATTGAAGGTGGGGTAGCAGCTACTGCTCAGTTTCAAAACTATGCAGCTTCACAAATGGCACAACGGGGTATGGCTGTCAATGCCGCAAGGTATGGGGCAGTCAAGAGCGTTTTTGCGTTTCTCGGGCCAGTCATGTGGGCTTGGTTTTTTGCGGATTTGGGGTGGAGAGCGATCGCAACTAACTACGGTCGGATTATCCCAACGATCTTCACCTTAGCTCAAATTCGCCTCACCCGCGATGAATCTTGGCAACCTGCTTGACAAAAAGGCAATTAGTCATTAGTCATTAGTCAATGTCCTAGTAAGTCGTCATTCAAAAAGAAGAAACAACTCATCAGAGATCAAGGACAAATGACTAAAGACAAATGATTAAAGATAAATGATTAAGGACAAACTGCAATCTTTTCGACATCCTGAGCCACGACTCCAATCTTCTTGGAACTACGTCCTATTCGGGCTATGGATCTTCCCACTAACACCATTTCTTGGGGCTGTGGGTATAGTTTTAGTATCATTAGGTATTTGGCTGCGACAATACCGCACAATTATCCACCGTCCTCAAAACTTGGGGTTTGTTTTCCTGAGTGTATTGCTGATTATTACTGCTGGCTTTGCCTATGACAAACCAACGGCTTTTCTCGGCTTATTTAATTTATTACCCTTCTTCATTATTTTCGCTGCCTTTAGCACCCTGATTCAAACAACAGTTCAATTGCGGCAACTGTCTTGGATCTTGGTGACAACTTCCTTGCCAGTGGTGATTATTGGTTTGGGACAGTTGTTTTTAGGCTGGAATTTTAAGTTAAAAGTTTTATGGATTGTCTTGGATTGGACGCTTGAACCTGGAGGAGATCCCCCAGGACGCATGGCTTCTATCTTCATGCACGCTAACACCCTAGCTGGCTATTTGATGCTCGTTTTTATTCTAGCATTGGGATTGTGGTTGGAAAGCTATCAACAGTTGAGAGCGTACTGGAAGAAAGGGCGAGAGAGGGGGAGAGGGAGAGAGGGAGAAGAAATTTCTCACACTCCCCAACGCCATGGGTTTCAACTGCGGGAACCCATCGAAGTTCTGCTCAACGGAAGCCGCCGATCAGACTTCTCTACTACACTTATCGGCTCCTCCCCACGGACATTCCTCTTCTTGAGTGTGGTGGTTATTGCCAATTTCGCGGCATTGATTTTGACTGACTCGCGAAATGCATGGGTGATTGCTATTTTTGCTTGTTTGACTTATGCAATCTATCAAGGCTGGCACATCCTTGTGGCCTTTGTTGGTGGTGTTGCTACTAGTGTGGTTTTGGCTGCATTTGCTCCCTCTCCAATTTCTCTGTTGTTTCGGAAGTTTGTTCCTGCTTTCTTTTGGGCACGGTTAAACGACCAACTGTATCCCGATAGACCAGTCGCATTACTCCGCAAAACTCAGTGGGAGTTTGCCTGGAGTTTGACTCAGCAGCGTCCTTGGACTGGCTGGGGCTTACGCAATTTTACGCAACTTTACAATGCCCAAATGCACGTTCCCTTAGGTCATCCCCACAACTTTTTTTTAATGCTTTCGTGTGAAACTGGACTTCCTACGACTCTAGTATTTCTTGGTACGATTGGTTGGATCTTTATTGGTGGAGTCCAAATATTGCGAAGCCGCACCACAAAGCTTGCTTCTTCGGGCTCGCAATCTATTCCCCAAGAAGACAGATTAATCTTTTTCAGCTATCTTGTGACTTTTGGAGGATTAGTACTCTTTAATACAGTAGATGTTAGCCTATTTGATTTTCGCTTAAACACAATTTCATGGGTAATATTATCTGCAGTTTCTGGAGTCGTGTATTCCTACAAGCAACATCATAGGCACCGAAAGGTCAGCATTTAGCCATCAGCGCTTCTGTAGACAAGACTTATTAAGGTGGTTTAAGACGCCAAGGTTTAGATAATTATTTACATACCTAACTACTTATACTCACCAAAATTCAAAACAGCTTCATCACAATTTTCAGTGTATACACTGCGGATAATAAATTGTTTAG
>JAQYWN010000110.1 GCA_029379265.1 Rhizonema sp. NSF051 | reverse complement strand
GTATAAAATAGCATCAATAATGTACGCAAGAGAATTCTTTCATCAAACTAAATTTTGAGTAAAGGATGAAAGGGATCGCCTACTCCATAGAGTTTAAACCAGGGAACACCACCAATTTATTTCAGCTATACGGAGACGCTACGCGAACGGACTTCTGCTTTTTTTTGTAACAAAATTTACCTAAGTTTTCCGGATTAGACAAATTAGAACCGTACTTTTACTTAAAATATATAAAATACACAATGAAAATAATCAGCAGACGTGACTTTTTAACTCTTACAGCGATCGCGGGAAGTTCTATTGTGCTACCCATAGCACTTCAAAATCGGGGATACGCACAGAATGGGAAATCTCAGACAGTTCAACCATTTACACTTCCCTTTCGCACACCGCCAGTGTTAAAACCTATACGCAGCGATAGAACAACTGATTATTACCAAATTACCATGCGTCCGGCTCGTGTAGAGTTTTTCACAGGGGTAAAGACAGCGATTTGGGGCTATAACGGCATGTTTCCTGGTCCCACGATCAAACAACGTAAAGATCGTCAATCAGTTGTACGAGTTATTAATAATCTTAGTAGATCTACGTCGGTTCATCTGCATGGGATGGCATCTCAACCTCAGTACGATGGCTACGCTGAAGATTTTATTTCTCCGGGATACTACAAGGATTACGTGTATCCCAACAATAGAGCTGCTAATTTCTGGTATCACGATCACATGATGCATCAGAGTGCCCGAAATGTTTACATGGGGCTGGCGGGAATGTATATTGTCCAAGATGATGCAGAACTGAGTCTGCCGCTCCCTAAGGATGCTTATGATATTCCTCTAATTATTCATGACAAGCAATTCGCGTCTGATGGTTCGCTAATTTTTAATGACCAAGGTCAGATCACTTTAATGGGCGATGTGATTACAGTTAATGGCGTACCTTGGCCTCGCATGGAGGTAGCTAACCGCAAGTACCGCTTCCGGGTATTAAACGCATCTATTTCTCGTTCTTACAGACTTGCTCTGAGTACAGGTAATGACTTAATTGTGATTGGTACTGATTCTGGGTTAATGTCTGCACCTGTAACAACTCAAGATATGCGTATTGGGACGGCAGAGCGCTATGATTTAATTATCGATTTTTCTCAATATCCCATCGGAACGCAGGTTGTACTGCAAAATCTCCAACTCCCTAATAATGATAATTACGATAACACAGATAAGATCCTGCGCTTTGATGTGGTGCGTACTGAAAGTGATAACAGTTCTATTCCCAGCACACTAAGTGATATTCAACCTATCCCAGAATCTTCAGCTGTGCGAACTCGTAACTTTTCATTTGATCTCCAGAATGGATTGTGGGTGATTAACGGCAATGGCTGGAGCCGAGACAGAATTGATGCCAATCCACAACTTGAAGACGTGGAGATTTGGAATCTAGAGCATGACTCAAGTAACTCGTTTCATCTCATTCACCTTCACCTTATTGATTGCCAAATACTTGACCGTAATGGACAGCCACCTTTTCCCTATGAACGTGGTTTTAAAGATGTCTTCTACGTTGGTGAAAACGAAACAGTACGTGTAATTGGGAGGTTTAGACCCAACGCGGGTAAATATATGTTCCACTGCCATAATATTGTTCACGAAGACCACGACATGATGAGTCAGTTTCAAGTGGGCCAAGGTGGAATCGACCCCCTGTCAGCACCACCAAGACGACTTCCTGCACGACCTCTTTAGTCTTGGGTTAATTGGCGTCAGTACCCACTCTCTTAGCCCACATTCCGCACTTCAAAATATCATACCTTAATGTTTCAATAAATAGCACAAAAACAGGTTTTCAAATTGAGTATTAACACTGAGACCCTCTGGGCTTTTGGTGATCGCTATTTAACCACTATTAGGTCAATATTTGTAAGATTTGCATATTAACCCAAGTTGCTAGTTATGCTGATTAGCGATCGCTTTGGGTCACTTAAGTAATAACCCAAGTTGCTAGTTATTCATTAGAGCGATCGCTTGTGATCATTTCAGCAATTGAAGACGGAATCAAGCTTAAGGCACAGATGCGCCGCCTAGTGCATCTGCCACTTTGTTATCGGGCGATCGCTCCCCAAGTGATGTGTCTGAACTGGACAACCCGCAACTTGGGTTTGTATCGGTTAGTACTCGATCAAACTAAAAATGACAGGTGAGGACGATGGAGGGGGGAATCGAGTAATATTTCATTAAGCGCCAGCAGTCGCGGTGAGTTCAAGCTAACCTCAAAGTTCCTACCCAAAGTGCGAAAACACTCCCAACAGCACTTTTCTCCTCTTACAGGGCTGAGCCATTATTCGAGTAATTTATACTAAAACAGGTAAAATTAATATGAGTCCAGAACAAAAGTTATTAGCCAAGTGGCGGTCACTCCCAAAAGATAAACAGGAGGAAGTTTTAGATTTTGTTGAATTGATTCATTTAGAAAACGCTGCACATAAAATCCCATTAGGTGAACGTTTGGGACGAATTCGCGCAAGGATTGTAGCTTTGGGTAAACCTTTATTAGATGAAGATGAAATAGAAAAAGAACTTGCTAGTCGTAGAGGTAGGCTACTAGAAGGAGAGCCAATTTCTGAGATCAAAGGGCGTGGGCAACAGATGGCCGCAGTGTTGGAGAAGCTAGCACAAGCACAAGCTTTTGCAGAAATTGATCCGGTAGCTTGGCAGCAGGATTTGCGACAAGATCGAGAACTTCCAGGTCGTGATGAATAATGCTTTTGGACAGTAATATTATCATTTATGCCGCTCAACCAGGGAATGGCGGATTACGGAAGTTTATTGCAGAACACGAGCCTGCTGTTTCAGCTTTGAGCTATGTAGAAACATTGGGATATCATCGTCTGACCGAAATAGAAAAACAGTTTCTAGAAGAATTTTTCTCAATATCACTGCTTATCCCTATTTCGCAACCAGTACTGGATAAAGCAGTCACGTTGCGACAGATACGACGCATAAGCTTAGGGGATGCTATTATTGCGGCAACTGCATTGACGTACAATCTCAAACTGGTTACGCGAAACATTAAAGACTTTCAATGGATTGAGGGCTTACAGTTGTTGAATCCCTTTGACTTATAAGGAATATCTTCTGACCGATAGTCGAAATAGGCAATATCATCAGGGCGAACAGCCGTTCGCCCCTACGTGTTTATGTTTCTATTTTTCAATTGCCCCTAACGCTTTGAGCGCAGCTTTTTGAGCTGCTGTTATGCCAGTAACACCTGTAATATTAGTACCTTTGTAAGGTTTATCAGGACTCAAAGTTGTCAAACATTGACCAGTTTCCACATCCCAAATGAGAATAGTGCCATCTTGGCTACCACTGGCAAGGGTATGATGTGTTGCTTTTGTGAGTGCGGGGCTAAAAGCGATCGCTGATCGCACAGAGTGTGCAAACACAGATAACGTTTTGAGACAAGTCCCAGTAGAGATGTCCCAAATTCTCACGGTTTGGTCTAAACTGGCACTTGCCAAAATACTCCCATCACTACTAAACGCTACTGACCAAACATTATTGCCATGTCCAGTGAGAATGTTGAGGCATTCACCTGTACTCACTGACCATAAGCGTACCGTTCCATCGCCACTGCCACTGCTGAGAGTTTGACCATCTGGACTAAAAGCAATGGATTGCACCCGACTGCTATGGGCGTCTAAGATGTGGAGGCATTCCCCAGTACTGACTGACCATAAGCGGATCGTTTGGTCTTCACTGCTGCTGGCAAGTGTATCACCTTGTGGGCTAAAGGTGACACACCAAATCCAATTGGAGTGACCATTGAATGTGTTGAGGCATTGCCCGGTACTAACAGACCACAAGCGAATCGTGCGATCGTCACTGCCACTTGCTAAGATTTCACCAGTTGGGCTGAAAGCAACAGACAAAACCCAATCTGTGTGACCTTGTAATATGTTGAGGCATTGTCCGGTACTAACCGACCACAAGCGGATAGTTTTATCGACGCTACTACTTGCAACTAAATGTCCATCTGGATGAAACGTCACCGAACTAACCCAATCTTGATGTCCTGCTAGATTTTGATATTCACCTGTACTGACATCCCAAAGTCTCACATTTTGATCGGTACTACCACTAGCAATCTTGCGGCCATCGGGATTAAAGGCAACGGAAAAGACGGAATTTGTATAACCCTTCAAGGTTTTAAGACACTGACCTGTTTCAAGATTCCAAAACTTGACAGTTTGGTCAGTACTGCCACTAGCAATCTGACCATCTGCATTTACAGCGACGGAAAAGACGGCATTTGTATGCCCTTGCAGAATATTCTGGCATTTAAGCGTGCTAACATCCCAAACTCTCACAGTCCGGTCACCACTGGCACTGAGCAGCTTTTCAGCATTGGGACTAAATGCTACAGACCGTACCGCATCTTTATGCAACTGCAAGATTTTCAGGCATTCTCCGCTACTAACGGACCACAATCTGATGGTTCGATCTGCACTACCACTTGCAAGGGTGACTCCATCAGAACTAAAAGCAACAGACCAAACTCGATCTGTATGACTGTCGCAAACAGCAAGACATTCTCCCGTGTCTACATCCCAAAGTCTGAGAGTGCGATCTTCACTACCACTTGCCAAGATTTGTTCGCCGCCTGTCGTGCTTTGGTTCTCATTGAGTTCTGTTGTTGGGGAAATCGGACTAAATGCAACTGTAAAAATACGACCAGTGTGACCTGCCAAATGGCGACATTCTCCAGTACTTATATCCCAAAGTCTCACCGTTGGTTCGTCGCCGCCACTGGCAATTCTTTGACCATCCGGACTAAACGCCACTGACCAAATCGAATTCGTATGTCCTTGAAGTGTTTTCAGACACTCTCCCGTACTGGCATCCCACACGCGGATCGTTTTATCACTACTGCAACTTGCCAAAGTCTGACCATCTGGATGAAACGCCACCGACCAAACCCAACCAACATGGCCTTCAAAATTCAACAGCAGTTGACCGTTCGCGACTTGCCAAAGGCGAAGTCCACCTTCTGCATCACCTGTTGCTAACAGCTTTCCATCTGGGCTAAATGCCACGCACCAAATTATACCTAACGTCTCCGCAAAAACCGATTTAGATAAATTAGCGCCAGTGAAATTGAGATCATGTAAATTCACCTGCGGTAAATAAGCCTGCCAAATCGTGAGGTCGGAAAAGTCATAGTCACTCAAACATCTTTGTTGTTGACAAAGGAGATTTAATATGTTACCGCCTGCATAGCCAATTTCAACGTAGGTTTTACCTCGTAGGCTTTGTAATATTTGAGTCAGTACGTCTTCAAGCGTGGATTGACCGGCTAAATCTGTCAGTAAGCGATCGCATACTGGTTTGAGTATAAAACGAACTTGAGTTTCTCGCACGTAGTCTTTTGCCTGTGCCTTCAGCAGTACATGGCTTTTGAAAAGTGGATTTTTCTGTGATAACAGAGCTAAACCCATCTGGACTTCTTGAGAAGTTTGTTCAACAAATTGAGTCGTCAGATATTCCATCACCACAGGTTGAAGTGAAAACTGTGCTGCACTCTTTTCAATCAAACATCGCTGTTCCAAAGATTCCAGAACTTCGATCAGTTTTTGCGGAGATATTGGGGGAAAGATATCGGCTCGCAAGTCAGAAAATGAAGCTGGAACGCGATAAATTGCTAGCCAATAAATAACGGTCTTTTCAGCTTCTGATATCCGTTGAAGCTGTTGCTCGATCAAATGGCGAATATTACCAAAAACAAAGGCATCTTGCTGTAAAAAATCAGAAATACTACCATCAAATAAATGTTGAATCGTCGTTGAGATAATTTTCAATGCCAAGGGATTCCCAGAATAGTAATCGATGAGTTGACTCCATTCAGCGTCCGTTGCTTGGAAATCACCCTTTAATCTCAAAAGTTCCTGTCCTTCTGTTTTCTTTAACCCACCAAGTTGTAAAGAACGGACAGGTAGTGAGTTTCCTTCTAAAAGACGAATCTCTTGAGGTTGCTCTCGACTCGTTAATATCACGCAGCTTTGATGTATAGTTTCTCCTACTTGTTCTAGAAACTCACCGTAGCCCTCATAGCCCTCACAATAGTTCCCAGTTAAATCGGGTGTATCACCACCAAGTAAGATTGTCTCAAAATTATCGAAGACGATTAAACAGCGCTGACTTCGCAAATAATCCAGCAAACGTGAAATTTTCCCCTCAACGGTTTTTGGAAAATCAATTTCTTGTTGGTTAGAGAGGAATTGAAGCAACTGAGTTAAAATTTCTTGGACAGATGGTGCATTGCGGAGACTTCGCCAAATCACCACCTCAAATTGACTTTGTAATTCTTGCGCCAGCTTGACAGACAGGGAAGTTTTGCCCATGCCACCCAAACCCAACAGTGCAACTAATCGACAGCGTTCCACCAAAATCCACTCCTGCAAAGAAGCTAGTTCTTGTTGACGACCGTGGAAAAACCTGATATCATGCGCCTCACCCCAATCCTGACGTGGGATATTCGCCACCTCATTCTCTATAATGTTAGGGACTGGAGATGGCGTTTCTATTCTGGTTTGTTCTTGAGATAAAACGGATGGTGGTTCAATTTGCTCTTGCGGGGGAGTTCTCTCAATCAGAAAACGTCGCTCGATAGCCGCTCGAAAATTCGTTTTATTAACTTTTTCCTTTAAGACTTCGGTAAGGAGTTTCCACAACTTAGGTCCAATATCATGCTTTAAGTAAGTTGGAGAATAGCCATAGGTATCAGCAATTTGGTCATAACTTTGGCGCTGCCAGGACCAAGATTCCCTTAGCATAGCTTGTTGGAGGTCACTCAAATGCACCCCTAACTTGGCAAAAACTAACGCATCCGTAAATGCAAGTGCTTTTTCAATATCCATATCTTAAAATGCAAAAAAACTTTACTCTATGTAAAAAAGATTAACGCACTCACAAACGCACTATCACCAAGCAATCCCTGTAGGTAAATATTCCCTTTTTCCCAATCAAGCCTTCACAAGTACGGCGTGGCATAATTGGTGGCTGAAAGCTGCGATAATCTGTTCTGAATTGAGCAAAATAATCCCATAATTCAGTAACGCCCACAAGCACAATTTTGGGCTGAAGTAATACATTATGCCCCAGTTAATTTCTCAAGCATGGAACTGGTTTCAACGCCTACTGCTCAAGCAGACTATTCTTGTGTTGACGCTAATATTTTGTATTGCCCTCGGTGTAGCGTTATCAGATATGTCTCGTCTTTCGTCCAGCTTGATTGAGTCGCAAGCCTCTGAGAATGCACAATCGTATGCCAAATCATTAAATAATGCTATTGATCTATACAGCAGTGCAGCTGTAGATCGACTCAAAACACATAAGGAGGTTGAAGTTACCAGTGATTATCTCAGTCATATTGGCGCAGTTCCCATCCCTTCAACTTTTGCGATCGAACTGGCGAACGGAATCAGTCAAAACAATGAGCAGATGATGGTGCGATTGTATAGTGATTATCCTTTTCCTTCACGAAAAGCGAAAGGGCAGGGAGGTCCTAAAGACAACTTTGAACGGGAAGCACTCAAATACTTGAGACTAAATCCTCAGCAAAAATTTCAAAGAATGGAGAAGCTTGATGGACATACCTCCTGGCGATACGGTGAAGCCAACATTATGAAGTCCAGTTGTGTCGCTTGTCACAACACAGATCCCAATAGCCCGAAGAAAGATTGGGAGGTTGGAAATGTAGCAGGCGTCTGGGAAATCAATCAGTCATTAGATAACTTTGTTGGCAAAAGGAACGAGAATCTCCGAGGAACCTTCGTCACTTTGGGGGGAATATCCGTATTGGGAGTGTTAGGATTGAGCTTGGTGATTGGGAAATTAGGTCAAACAGCAAAGGAGTTAGAACAACGTGTCAAGGAACGCACAGCCGATTTAGCAGATGCTAATACCGAGCTGGATCAAAGGAACAAACTGATTCGCCGTGTCTTTGGACGATACATCAGCGATAATGTCGTTGCTAACTTGCTGGAAAGCCCCGAAGCATTGCAACTTGGTGGCGAACGGCGTCAAATCACGATTCTGACTTCTGACTTAAGAGGATTTACAGCCTTATCAGAAAGATTGCAACCGGAAGAGGTGATTAACATCCTTAACCTCTATCTGGAGTACATGACAGAAGCAATTAATAGATACCACGGCACCATTGATGAGTTTATGGGAGATGGACTTCTTGTACTCTTTGGTGCACCGATCACTAGAGAAAACGATGCAACTCGGGCTGTTGCTTGTGCGTGTGCGATGCAGTTGGCGATGGGCGCGGTTAACGAACATATGAAACAGTTGGGCTTACCGCGATTAGAAATGGGAATTGGCATCAATACAGGCGTTGTGGTAGTGGGAAATATCGGTTCGGAAAAGCGGACTAAGTACGGAATCGTTGGCTCTCAAGTAAACTTGACTTATCGCATTGAGTCTTACACGCGTGGTGGTCAAATTCTGATTTCAGAACCAACTTTCAAAGAGGTAGGATCAATTGTGAGCATCGAAGCGCAAAAGCAAGTACAACCGAAAGGATTTCAACAGCCAATAAGCATTTATGAAGTTAATGGAATTGGGGGATTCTACAACCTTTTTCTTCCTCAAGAAGACGAGATTTTCTTTTCCGTTCCGGAACAAATTCCACTACAGTACACAATTGTACAAGGAAAACATCTAAACAACACCATTTTTAGGGGCCGTCTAGTCAAGCTGTCAACTAAGGGTGCTGAGATTCTTGCTGATAGTCTGGAAGGGGATAGTCTACCATTGGAGTTGACCAATATCAAACTCAATCTCACACCTAAAGATTCTATAGAAGTTAGAGAAGATATCTACGCTAAAGTCTGGAAAAAACTGCCAAACATAAGAAGTTTCTGCATTCATTTCACTGCCGTTCCTCTGAATGCACAAGCGCAACTTGACAGTTTATATCAGTTTATATCTAATTCTTAGTATTTAGCCGTCAGCTATGAGACATAGATTTTTTGTTTAAGGAGAGTGAGAAATGACAATCTCCATCCATTACGTTTATTTATACCATTTTACTTAACAAAAGTTTGTTGAATAGATAGAGAATTTGCAGGGGTAGTCGCTAGAAGAAAGGCAAAGTGCTACTAAAGTCTGTTAAATATCTATACAATTTGCTTCATAAGTGAACGCTACTAGCTGAAGTACTGAATGCTTACAGTAGAATGAATAAAGAAAGTCTCACTCTAAAATATGCGCGAACAAGTCTTAGCTTGGTTAGCAGAGAATGTTCCAGCCTCTAGGGTTAACCACATCATCGGGGTTGAGCAAATGGCGGTGGATCTGGCTGTTGATCACAACCTAGATCGAGTCAACGCAGCCGTTGCTGGTTTGATGCACGATTTGGCGAAATATTTTCCACCACAAAAACTCTTGCAGATGGCACGAACTGAGGGGTTGGAAATAGATGAGGTGATGGAAACCAATCCTCATTTGTTACATGCAGGGGTGAGTGCCATTGTTGCTCGAGATCTTTTTGGCGTAGAGAATGAAGAAGTGTTACAAGCGATCGCCAATCACACTTTAGGTAGACCGGGGATGAGTCTGCTAAGTTGTATCGTATTTTTAGCAGACAGCTTGGAACCAGGACGCGGCGATACGCCGGAATTGCAAGCTTTGCGACAACTAAGTCGCCAAAATCTCTATCAAGCTGTGTGGAAGACAAGCGATTACACTCTCAAATTCCTGCTTGAAACTCCCTATTTGATTCATCCAAGAGTGATCGCAACTCGTAATTGGTTCCTCCAAAAGTCGAAATCTCAATAGCTAGTATCACAAATCGCATAAACACCAGTTTTTTGTTAGTATGCAAAAAACTTGTTCTCACAGTTGCAATTCAATTGCTGTTTACACCGAAGAAATCTTCATAACCTTATGCCTTCAAGTTGGCGTTCAAAAAGGAAAAAATTTATGATGGCTATAAGATGAAAAACCCTCAACTTTAAACTATGATTCATCAACCATTTGCCTGAAATTCCCCTAAGTTCTGTACGGACGGGTTTGACAAGAACTCCTGTCAATTTATATGTTCAGCATATTTAACCCATCCCTACCTTCTCAACTTTTCTGAGATAATTGTAAAAAACTGTAACAAGAATCGAGCAACTGAGGTTTAATGTCAGATTACTACCAAGTCAACTTCCCTTTACAATCAATCGCTGAAATAAAGAGCGACATCGCGACTCCAGAAAATGCCGATGATAATACAGAAAAAATAGCCTTAACCATTGCGGAGGCAGCTTCCGACAGGAAAGCAGGTGAAATAATACTGCTTAAAGTCGCAGATGTTAGCTATTTGGCAGATTACTTTGTCTTAATGACGGGCTATTCCAAGGTACAGGTAAGAGCGATCGCCGATGCCATTGAAGAGAAAGTGAAAACTGAGTGGCAACGCAGTCCCTTAAGAACAGCAGGAAAAGTGGAAGGGACGTGGGTACTACAAGACTACGGCGAAATTATTGTTCACACTATGATGCCAAAAGAGCGAGAGTTTTATAATTTAGAAGCTTTCTGGGGTCATGGAGAACGTATAGACTATCCTACGACATCGTCAGATGGTGGGAGTAAACCAATATGATCAAGTCTTCAGTGTCAAGTTGCCCGGTTCCTACCGAACAACAACCACTTAATGAATATGAAGAATTAAAATCGTCCTGGCTGTTTCGTGATTGTAGCTTAAGTTGGCGCGAATACATCACGAAAATAGTTTGGATTTGGGGTTTATCGTGGTTGGTAGCCGGGCCAGTGGCTTCCGCAAGCTTTTCACCGTACAAGTATACAGCAAAGTTTATCCTCACCGGGACTTTAGGAGCAAGTCTGGGGGTGGTACTGGCAGTAGTAAGGTTATATTTGGGCTGGTCTTATGTACGAGATCGTCTGGCAAGTCCAGTTATTTTTTACGAAGAATCAGGGTGGTACGATGGCCAAACTTGGAAAAAACCTCTTGAAGTGCTAACACGCGATCGCCTAATTGTCTCTTACTCGCTCAAATCAATTATCCAGAGGTTAGAAATTACGTTTGCAGGCTTGGCTGTGTTGTTCGTTGCTGGTACTATAGTTTGGCATTTAGTATAAATGGTTAAGAGTGAGAAGTGAATAATTCATAACTTATCACTCCTCGCTCTTGACTCCTAACTCACTATAGTGATAGATGATAAACCCATGACAATGGGAACACGAACTCGAGCCGCCGCCTTGGAAGTGAGGTTGTTGCGGGAAGGCATCATTGAATCTAGGCATATCGTCCAGGCTGTTGTTTGTGATGAAAGAGGACGGGTTCTATCCGTTGCCGGAAACGCGGAAACAGCTACATTTGTTCGTTCGGCACTCAAGCCATTTCAGGCTCTGGCTGTCACAAGCACCGGAACACTGGAAAGTTATAACTTGAGCGATCGCGACTTAGCAATGATCACAAGTTCCCACAGAGGAACAATAGAGCAAGTCCGGCAGGTATTTAATATTCTTTGGCGAGCGGATGTTGATCCAATAGCCCTCCAATGTCCGATTCCAGAAGGCAAGAGCAGTCGTTTGGAATATAACTGCTCCGGTAAACATGCAGGAATGCTAGCTGTTTGCCAGAAATGCAATTGGTCCTTGGATAACTACTTACAGCGGAAGCATCCAGTGCAGCAGCTTGTTTTGAGCAAAGTATCAGAATTGCTGCGAATGCCCGCAGAGGAATTTATTAGTGTTCACGATGACTGTGGCGCACCAACTTACCTGATGCAACTCGGTCAAATGGCGTCCTTGTATGCCCGGTTAGCTTCCAGGAGCAATTTGGATCTCGAGCGCATTGTTCGGGCGATGACTCATCACCCAGTCATGGTAGCAGGAGTTGGAGAATTCGATACCGAACTGATGCGTCTGTGTCCAACTGAAGTTTTGAGCAAAGCCGGTGCTGAAGGAGTTCAGTGCATCAGCCGACTTGGTGAAGGCATGGGATTGGCAATTAAAGTTATGGATGGGGCAAAGCGAGCAAAATATGCTGTAGCTATTCACTTGCTCCAGCAGTTGGGTTGGATTAGTCCCAGCGATGCCGAAGTCCTGTCGGAAAAGTTCATGAACCTGGGTAAATACAAACGTTTAGAAGTTATTGGAGAATTATCGATTTTGTAGTTGCCAAATTTTTAAATAGGGGTTATAGTAAAAGAGACGACGCGGGATAGAGCAGCCTGGTAGCTCGTCGGGCTCGATTCGCAAGACAAACTAGACGCTTAACAGTTAAGTCTTGCAGTGGGCGGTACATGAGGAAACTTGTGTACGATCACCTGTCAAACTCGGGGAAGCCATTAGCGTGGTAATCCCGAACCAAGCCTCGGAAACGAGGAAGGTGTAGAGACTGGGAGGCAGGTACCCTAACGTAAAGCCGAGGGTAAAGGGACAGTCCAGACCACAAACTGGTAGATCCAGGCAGCGAAAGCTGTAGATGGTAAGCATAACCCGAAGGTCAGTGGTTCAAATCCACTTCCCGCCACCAAGCGAAAGGCGAAATAAAACTCCGCAATCTTTAAGGATTGCGGAGTTTTATTTTATGCTGATGAGCAGGAATTCGGCTTTACATTGTTACTGTTTAATCTAGCCCTTGGGAGAGGCGGGATTTTGATATATCCTGGAAGAAAAGCCATCCAAATGCGCGGAGAATCATAGTTGTGAAGTTGCAGCGACCGATATTAGTGGGAGGATTGGGACTGTCCTTTTGTTTGTGGATGTTTCAAAGTTGGCATCATTATTTGGTGCTCTCAGGTGAATTGAGTTTATTGAGTTTGTTAGCCGTTGGTGGCGGTTTGTGGTTACTAAAGCAAAAAAATACTAAAGAAGCTTTAGAACAGCTAGATGGAACACCTGTAGATCGAGCAACGGTAGAAAGTGCGATCGCTCTTGCTGAAGCGGTGGTAACCCAACTGGCACAAGAAGCAGAAAATCATGTTGAAGTGTTGGGTGCAACGTCCTTCCTGCAAGAAAAAGTTGTCCAACTTACAGCTGAGTTGGATAGAAAAGAGATCGATCTGGCTGTCACTGGCGGCAAGTCGGTAGGAAAAACTGCTTTGATTCGATTACTCAAGCAAAACTTCTCTTCTATACAATTTCATGAGACACTGCCTTTATTTATAGAAGCAGGTGAGAAAACAGACGCTGCTGAACTTGAAAAAGCGAGCAACTCTGACTTTATGTTGTTCTGTGTTGATGGTGATTTGACAGATTCAGAGTTTCAAATCATCCAGCAAATCAAAGCAGCCAGTCAAAGTATCATGCTGGTGTTGAACAAACAAGATCAGTATTTGCCAGATGAACGCTTGAGTGTTGTCAGTCAACTGAAACAGCGTCTACAAGGAAATGTTGTAGCCACAGCAGCCTATCCTATCGCGATCAAAGTACGCAAACACCTTGAAGATGGTTCCGTACAAGAGTGGTTGGAACAACCAGCACCAGATATTCAACAGTTAACTTCTGTTTTAGGTGAGATTCTATTGCAGCAAGGGCAGCAACTGGTATGGGCAACGACTCGGAGAAAAGCTTTGTTGCTGAAAGCAGAGGCGAAAGACTTATTGAATGGAATCAGACGCCATCGCTCCCTTCAGTCAATTGAACAATATCAGTGGATAGCCGCCGCTGCTGCATTTGCTAACCCAGTACCAGCATTAGATATTTTAGCAACAGCCGCAATTAATGCCCAAATGGTGATGGATTTGGGTGCAATCTATCAGCAGAAATTTTCCCTTGCACAGGCTCAAACTGTAGCCGGAACAATGGGAAGTTTGATGCTGAAACTGGGTTTAGTAGAACTTTCTTCTCAAGCGATCGCGACTGTCTTGAAGAGTAACGCTGTTACCTTTGTCGCAGGTGGCGCAGTGCAAGGAGTCAGTGCAGCTTATCTAACTCGGATAGCAGGATTGACTCTAGTCGAGTATTTCCAACAGCAGGAAATTGCGATTGATTCTGGAACTGTGTTTAATCCCGAAAAGTTACGGCAAACCCTGCTTTCTTGTTTTCAACAAAACCAGCAAATTAGTTTGTTGCAAGGCTTTGTTAAGCAGAGTGTGAAGCGTTTATCGCCATCTCCCAAGCCGGAAATTTCCGCTGTTTAGACAATATTAACTTTAATTTCGTATGAACTCCACCCCGCTCCTAGCTGCGCTTTGTCTACCCTCCCCAAAAGCGAGGAGGGGTTGGAGGTGGGGCAATACGGTTCGGTTAAGGATATTTATCTGTTGAGGCAAGCAGGGGGGGCAGGGGAAGCAGGG
>JAQYWN010000109.1 GCA_029379265.1 Rhizonema sp. NSF051 | reverse complement strand
GCCCCCTGCCTCTTCTTGACTGAACACTACTAACAGCAACCGTATTGGGCCGCATGTAAATTTTCCTGATCGTTGCGTTAGTTTTTTGATTAGCAACCCCAAATTTCTTACTTATGAGCTTGACAAAAACCCTATCTTGTGCCAGAAAACATCCCGGCTTTTTATACCATTTCACGAAAATCTTGATACTATTCGCTCAAGAACTGCTCCCCTAAATGTATCAACTTTAAAGTGAAACGGTATTAGGGGGGGTAGTTCCGATCTTCTATGGTTAACAATATTTATCTGGAATCGTATCATGTCCATTTGTAGCTTTGTTATGGATACTATTTCTAGACACCTTCAGTTAAAACTATGCACGTTAGTATTACAAACGACATAAAACGACGGTTTCACGCAGCCTGTGCTATGCGTGGGTTGAAGATGAGTCAAGTGGTGGTGGAGCTAATTGAGCAGTGGTTGAGAACCAACGATGTTTCTACATCTGGTGTTAAAGAAGGTGAATTTGTGAAAACAAGTAAAGTAACTAAGTCGTCATAAAGTTTGGAACACCAGCCACAAGAACTTCATGACGACTTAGACTCTATTGTGAAACCTCATGCTAATCTAGATATTTCCGAAGAATTGTTTGATTCTTTCCAAAGAACGCTAAGATATAGCGGAATTGAATATAATAACGAATCCAATGACAAATTATAGTAATCCTAAATCATTCGTGAAAAACAAGATCCCCTACTTATATAAGAAGTCGGGGATCTGTGTCTTCAATTTTCACAAATCAAATAGGATTACTATAGGAGAGCGTAGCTTCATGGAGAAACGGTATGAGTAACAACAGGTAGTAACTGTTCTTGTTTATGGTTACACATAAAAGTTTTACTTTATGGAAAATAATAAGCTATCAGGTCAGCAACGTAAAAAACTAAGAGATGCTTTAATGGATGCTTTTCCTGAAAAGTCTTCATTAGAGCAATTGTTAGATTTTGAGCTAGATAAAAATTTAAATGAAATTACTAGAGATAGCAATTTAGGAGTCATTGTTTTTGAGTTAATAAAAAGAGCAGAATCAGAGGGATGGTTAATTAACCTAGTTCGTGCTACAGGGAATGAAATATCTGGGAACTTACGCCTACAAGCTATTGCCCAAGAAATATTGTCAAATGAGGCGACAACTTCTCCTTCTGTTAACAAAGATATTCAACACGAACCTTTCTCTTCTTCGTCTAACATTTCCACACAACCAAGTCCTCAGCAGCAGAAAATACTAGTTTTAGCAGCAAATCCAATTGGCACTACTATGTTGCGTATAGACGAGGAGTTACGTGAAATTAAGGAGGGATTAAGAAGAGCAAAAAGACGGGAGCAATTCTTAATAGAGTCTGCTGAAGCGGTGCGATACAGAGATATTCACCGCGCTGTCATGGATTTTGAGCCGCAAATTATCCATTTTTCAGGACATGGCTCACTTGAAGATGGTTTAGTATTTGAGGATGCAACAGGACAAGCAAAGTTAGTAGACGTTCAAGCACTGGCTGGATTATTTGAGTTATTTGCAGACAATGTTAAATGTGTAGTTCTAAATGCTTGCTATTCAGAGATTCAAGCTAGGGCGATCGCACAACATATTGATTATGTGATTGGGATGAGTCAAGAAATTGGCGATCAAGCAGCAATAGAATTTGCAGTTGGGTTTTATGATGCTTTGGGAGCAGGAAGAACAATTGAATTTGCACATAAACTAGGTTGTAGCTTAATTCGTATAGCGGGTATTTCTGAAGAAATGACGCCTAAACTGTTCTTTAAAAAGCAGTTGAATGGGGATTTATCCAATTCTGATAGACAAGATTTTGGTGAAAGAGCAACTGTTGAAAATGCACGCTCTAATAATATTACTATCCAGAAGGAACTACAGGTTTTTCAGTTTGAGGTGATCAGAGTAAATGCTCAAGGAAGAGAAATTGAGCGAATAAAACGCGATGCTCAATACTTTCGAGAAAACCTGGGCAACAATGTCACCCTAGAAATGGTGGCCATTCCTGGCGGAAAATTCCTCATGGGTTCACCGTTAACTGAAGCGCAACGTTACGACACAGAAAGCCCCCAACATGAAGTAACAGTTCCCCCCTTCTTCATGGGTAAGTATCCTGTCACTCAGGCACAATGGCGGACTGTGGCGGCTTTCCCTCAAGTAAATCGGAAACTTGAACCTGAGCCATCATATTTTCAAGGCGATAATTTACCAGTAGAGCAAATTTCTTGGTATGAAGCGGTAGAGTTTTGTGATAGACTAATAAAACATACGAAACAACACTACCGACTTCCTAGTGAAAGCGAGTGGGAGTATGCTTGCCGTGCGGGCACGACAACCCCTTTCCACTTTGGCGAAACAATTACGCCAGAGTTAGCGAACTACAACGGCAAGTTTACATATGGTTCTGCGCCTAAAGGAAAGTATCGTACACAAACAACACCAATAGGCAACTTTAATGTCGCAAATGAGTTTGGGCTGTGCGATATGCACGGTAATGTGTGGGAGTGGTGTGCTGACCACTGGCACTGTAAATATGAAGGAGATCCTACACAAAGTAGTGCTTTGATTGATAATGATAATCAGACAAATGAAAGTCGAATACTACGTGGCGGTTCCTGGGATAACCATGCTAGGGTTTGCCGTTCGGCGTGTCGCGGCAACGTCGTCGAACCGGACGGCAGGAGTTCCGACTTCGGGTTTCGGGTTGTGGTTTCCGCCGCGAGGAATTAATTCTTTGCGCTTTTAGCGCTTTTGCCTTCCACACTTTTTGTTTATTCCCTTACCCCCGCCGAAGGCAGTCGATATTTTTTATATTTGGCATGACTATCAATGGTATCCAGAAAATAGTCAATCTTGTCAAGAGGCTTGTCTAAAATAAAAAGAAAGTTGTTTTTGAGCAAGTGCAAAATTTACGGATTATTCAAATATCTAGGTAGAGCGACATAGAAAAATTAAACTGTAGGAATTTTATAAGTCTTAGATCCCCGACTTCTTCAAGAAGTCGGGGATCTCGTTTCTTGTTGCGGTGTCTTCGGTGATATTGAGTGCGCTTCAGCGCAACTACAAACCTTTGTTTGTGCTGATCTATGGCAATGTTACTCATCTGCTACCTCTCACATGCGGACGAAAGGTCAGATTAATTCGTGTGCTAACCATCTTTTTGGTTTTGGGGACTTGGTGCAGGTGAGTAGACTGACAACGGGGATGCATGATCAGCAAACTGCCATGTTCCAACCAAAAATCAGTTGGTTTGCCTCCAATTGGTTTAATCTGAAACTTACGGACTGAGCCAAGACTGAGAGATGCGATCGCCGGCTCAACCCCCATTGACGACTCATTATCAGCGTGCCAGCCCACCGAATCTTGCCCATTACGGTATTGATTGCCGAGGACAATGTTAAATTTATAGCCAGTCATGGTAATGATTCTATCTCTGAGTTGGGCTAATTTCTCTGTCCAAGGCAACGGCTTGAGAAGCACACTCTTGGAATATAAGTACTCACAGCCCTTGTCACCGTAAAAACATTCCAGGCGAGGCACGGACATAATCTTACCTACTATCTTGATTTGATTCTGCTGCCATTCCAATTGCTCACAGTGTTGGTAAAGTTCGTTGGCTTCCTCAATAGTTAAGAAGTTTGGGTAATAAGTAACTGGTAAACAAAGGGTTGGTTCTTCAAACAGGTTAAGTTGTTGCATTAGACTTTAAGGGCGAACAGCCGTTCGCCCCTACCCGCTACACATCAAATATCTTCTAAGGGCGAACAGCCGTTCGCCCCTACTGTTGCCTCATTTTAGAGAATTGGTTTTACTCCCAATAAACCACCATAACTCTAATCCTATCAATGCCAAGCCACCCGCAGTTACACCAACTTTTAACTCCAAAGGTTGCTCGATTTGACGAAATTGAGTGGTTTGCGGTGACGGGGATGCTGGCATTTGTGCTGCTGCGCCTCCGGAAAGCAAGAGCAAAAATACCAAACCTGCGATATTGCCAAAAATCGTTTTTTTCTTGAACATTGAGCTATCCTCTGCTATTATATGATCGCTTTGGATTGAAAATTCCGTAAGCGCAGGGCGTTGGTAACTACGGAGACAGAACTAAACGCCATTGCTCCTCCAGCAATCATTGGGTTGAGTAACCAGCCGAAGATGGGAAATAAAATTCCGGCAGCAAGGGGAATTCCGGCGATGTTGTAAACGAAGGCAAAGAAGAGATTTTGGCGAATGTTGCGGATAGTGGCACGACTCAATTGAATTGCTGTCGCAATGCCTTGCAAATCTCCAGAAATTAAAGTGATATCACTAGCAGCGATCGCCACATCTGTTCCTGTGCCAATAGCAAACCCCACATCTGCTTGAGCTAAAGCGGGTGCATCGTTAATGCCATCACCTACCATTGCCACTACGGATTTTGGATTGCGAGTTCTTCGCGTTTGTTGTTGTTGCAAAGACTGAATAACTGCCGCTTTTTGCTCGGGGCGAACTTCGGCAAAAACTTTTGAAATCCCAACAACAGATGCGATCGCTTCGGCTGTTGGGCGATTATCTCCACTGAGCATAATAACTTCCAAGCCGAGCTTTTGCAATCCTCTAACTGCTGTAATTGAGGATGGTTTGAGAGCATCAGCAATACCCATCAATCCTTGAATTTCTCCATCTACAGCTATCCAAACGGCAGTTTTCCCTTGCTCTTCCCAAGCATTTTTCTGTTCTTGAAGATTGTTCGTGTTGATTCCCAATTCTTCCATCCAACGCTGCGTACCAATTTGGAGCAAGCGATGTCTGACGACAAGCCGCTCCGCGTCTACGCCAACCGTACCTTGTACACCACTCCCGGCAATCGCCTCAAAGTTCTGCGCTGACAGCAATTCAACCTGCTGCTGCTGAGTATAGTTTACAACTGCATGAGCAAGAGGATGTTCTGAGTTTCGTTCCACAGCAGCCGCTAACTGCAAGAGTTTTAGCTCATTCCCATTTGCGGTTCCATTGACGGTAACAAAGTCAGTTACAGTAGGTTTACCCACAGTGAGTGTTCCCGTTTTATCCAGTACGATGATCTCAATTTTGTGAGCAAGTTCTAAACTTTCTGCTCCTTTAATTAAGATACCATTTTCAGCCCCTTTACCTGTACCTACCATGACAGAAGTTGGGGTAGCTAAACCCAACGCGCAGGGACAGGCAATAATCAGCACTCCCACCGTCGTCACTAGGGCAAGGCTGGGGTTACCCATAATATCAAACCAAACAACGAAGGTAGTAATTGCGATCGCCAGCACAACTGGTACAAACCACCCCGTCACCCGATCTGCCAATCGTTGAATTGGCGCTTTGGAACCTTGGGCTTGTTGTACAAGTTGGACAATTTGGGCTAACAGCGTATCTTTCCCTACTCGTGTCGCCCGAAACTTAAATGCACCTGCCCCATTAATAGTAGCTCCAATAACCTTATCTCCAGGCTGCTTTTTAACAGGCAAACTTTCACCTGTAACCATCGCTTCATCTATAGTAGAAGCGCCTTCAATCACTTCACCATCCACCGGAATTTTTTCACCGGGACGCACTAAAATTACATCATTTACTTGAACTTCGAGTATAGGAACATCAATTTCTCGTCCATTGCGAATAACTCTAGCATCTCTAGCTTGCAAACCAATGAGTTGGCGGATGGCAAGGGAAGTTTGACTTCTAGCCCGATGTTCAAATAACCGTCCAAGTAAAATTAAGGTGATGACGACTGCTGCTGATTCGTAGTAAACTTCAGGCATCAAGCCTTCTTTGACAAAGAAATCGGGGAAAACAGTGGCAAATACTGAGTAAAAATACGCTGCACTTGTACCTAAAGCAATCAGCGTATCCATTGTTGCCGTATGACGTTTCAACGCTTTCCAGAAGTTGATATAAAATCCGTAACCACACCAGAATTGGACAGGTGCACTCAGCACTAACTGGAACCAAGGGTTATGTAGCCATGTTGGAATCCAGGGCAAATTTATTCCCAGCATTGCTGGTAGCGACCCCCCGATGAGGACTATACTGATGACTGCTCCGACAACCACCTTACGTATTAGGCTTCGTGTTTCTGCCAGACGCTCAGCTTTTTCGGCATCATCAACGCCAGTGATCATTTCTTGTTCTTGAAGCGAGTAGGCTGAGTACCCCGCAGCCTCCACAGCGTTTTGAATTGTCTCCAGATTAGTTTTCTTAGGATTGTACTTTACTGTCGCTTGCTCTGCACCGAAGTTAACATTCGCTTCATCTACCCCTGGTACGGAGCTAATTGCTTGTTCAACGTTACGAGCGCAAGAGGCACAACTCATGCCTCGTAGTTTAAGTGTGAGGGTTTCCATAATAATAAACTCGCTCATGCTACCGCTTTCTTTGAGTAGTTCGTAGTCAGCACTCTTGTACTTAAAAATTCGGATAGAACAACTTACTACAAACGATCAAAGTTTATGTAGCAGACTAATAGACCATAAAACTATTCTGCACCCTCTAGTTAACTGGAGAGTCAAGAGATAACACAAATTTTATTTTGTGATGTTAGATGGCTGTAGACAACACTGCATAACAATCTGGCATCCTTACAGAGCAATCCCAATTGATTTGTGAACATTGAAGACACAGATCCCCGACAATTTTCAAGGATACTCACGGGTATTGCACTTAAATCGGAACTTAACTGGCGGATCTTGAGTGGTGGAATTTGGAGAAGTGTCGCAGACTGGTTCATTGAACATTTGAGCGCTCCTCATAAAGTTTGCAATCTATGAACCTGCTACAATCACTGCGACGACAAGGACAATCGGTTTGGCTCGAAGGGTTTGAGCGAAGCTGGATTAGTCAGGGTGAGTTGCAGCACACCATTGATGATGGTGTGCGGGGTGTACTTTTGACTTTTGAAGGTTTAAAGCTCGCTATCCAGGGGCACGAGTATGATCGCGACTTCAGTATACTGACTCAACAAGCAGTCAATAGAACGGCTCGATCAGACTATGACTATATCGTTAAGCGAGATCTGCAATTAGCGGCTGATTTGCTCAAACAAGTACATTCTCAAACTCAGGGACGAGAGGGCTATGTTCAGGTTGATTTCCCGCCTCATGCATTATTGCAGGCGGAAACAGCGATCGCAGAAGCTCAGAAAATTTGGTTTGAGGTTGGGTGGCAGAATTTGATGCTGAAAATTCCAGCGATTCCAATCATGCTTCCGGTAATTGAACAATTGATTGGCGATCGCATAAATGTGAATGCGACATTCGTATTTTCTCAGCAAACCTATGAGCAGGTATTTAATGTTTATCTCAGCGGCCTAGAGCGACTAATTCACCAAGGAGAGCCAGTGAACGATGTTGTTTGTTTTACCAGTTTTTCGATTGGGCGCTTGGATGCTGCTATGCAACCCCTCACATCCTTTGGAATCACTCAAGCCAAAATTCTCTACCAGCATTCTCAAAATTTTCATCAAAGTGCCCGTTGGAAAGCGTTACAGGGAAGGGCAAACCCAATTCGTCTGGTGTGGGATTGTACAGATATTCAGCCTCAGGATACCTGGCGCTATATTCAGGTGCTGGCGTTTCCTGGAACCGTGATCCTGCTGTCAAAAGCAGCACTGGAAATGTATCAAGAGGTTTCTCTACTGCCCATGAGTGTGATTGGCAGCTGCATAGTTGAGCAGATACTGACAAATTTCCCGCTTGTGGCAATTTCTTTGGATGAACTGGTTGATCAACTTGTGCATGAAGAGATGACGCGATCACTCAACGCCTTCGATCAGTTATTAGACGAGATTGCACAAAAGAGAATGGGCTAAGACTGGATGTGCAATCGCCCTAAGGCTCAATTGCCCCCAACGTTTTAAGGGTGGCTTTTTGAGCCACTGTCAACCCGGTTGCACCTTGAATATTCATGCCTTCATAAAGACGATCAACCGTCAACGTTCTGATACAACGTCCTGTAGTCAGATCCCATAGCTTAATCGTGCGATCGTCACTGCCACTGAAGAGAATTTGACCATTGGAGCTAAAGATGACTGACCGGACCCAACTTGTGTGCTCGCGCCAGACTTGAAGGCAATGCCCTGTTTGGATATCCCACAGTCGAATGGTTTGGTCAGCACTGCCACTGGCTAAGAGGCGACCATCGGGGCTGATGGCAAGCGTCCACACAGCTCCCGTCTGCCCCTGCAAAGTCTGCAAGCACGCTCCAGTTTGCAGATCCCACCATTGGATCGTTTGGTCATGACTGCCGCTTGCCAGTCGTTGACCACTGGGATCAAATGCCACTGTGAAAACTGAATCCGTATGCCCCTGCAATAGCAAAAGACACGCTCCGGTTTGCACATCCCAGAGCCGAATGGTGTTATCATAACCGCCACTTGCTAACCATTGACCACTGGGATCAAATGCGATCGCGCGAATACCGCTCTCATGCCCGCGTAAAACCCGTAAACAGTGATGAGTCTGCACATCCCATAGTCGCACGGTGCGATCGTCACTACTGCTTGCCAAAATCTGCCCCCCTGGACTAAAGAGCACTGTCCACACGGACGCGCTGTGCGCTGACCACTGGTCGAGATGCCCAGTTTGGACATTCCATACAGCAATTGAGCCGTCATGTCGATTGCTTGCCAGCGTTTGACTATCGGGACTAAAGCTTAAATTGCTTAATGATGAAATCCAACGGGTCTTGTTGGACAATATCTTATAGGGGTGAAGCGGTGCTGGATTGTCATCCAACGGCAACTGCCACAACTGGATCGTCTCATTCTGACCGCTACTGGCAAGCATTTGATCATCCGGACTGAGACTCAGGGAGTGAACGCCACTGGTATAGCCGCGCAACGTTTTGAGGCTCTGTCCGCTCTGCAAATGCCACAATCGAACTGTATTGTCTTGACCTGCACTCATCAAGCATTGCCCGTCCGGGCTGATAACAACCCCATAAACGTCGTGTATGTGACCGTTGAGCACATGGATGGCTTGCCCGTCTGGGACACTCCAAAGGCGCAGAGTGCTATCGCCACTGGCGCTGGCTAACAAACGACCATCTGGGCTAAAGGCGATGTCCCAAACCCAATCGGTATGTCCCTGCAGCAGCTTGAAAGCGGGATTTGACTGTTGATCGTTGGAGCAATAACCGCTCCACAGTCGAATCGACCCATCGCGACAGCCACTGGCTAGCTGTTGACCGTTAGGGCTGTAGCGCACACACTGAACCCCGCTGGTATGTCCCTGTAAAACATTCAGGCAGTTTCCATGGCGGACATCCCAGATCCGAATGGAAGTATCATGACTGCTACTGACCAAAGTTTGCTGATCAGGAGCGAAGTGGACGGCGTAAACACTTTGGGTATGCCCTTGCAAAACATGGAGACACTGCCCTTGCAAATTCCACAAGCGCACCGTTTGGTCTTCACTGCCACTCGCGATTCGCTGACCATCGGGACTGAAGCTCACTGACCAAACACAGCTTGTATGCTCTGTAAGCACCTGCAAGCAGCGCCCGCTTTGGACATCCCACAAGCGCACCGAAGTATCACTACTGCTGCTGGCTAAAGTATTGCCATCAGGACTAAAGGCAACTGACCAAACCCAGCCCATGTGACCTTCAAAGGTCGCTAACAGTCGGGTTGTGGTGATGTTCCAGAGATGGATGTTGCCACTGGAGTCGCCAACGGCGATTCGCTGACCGTCTGGACTAAGGTCGATCGACATCGCAAGACTGAGTGTTTCTGAAAAGATGGACTTGGCTAAAGCGGCATGCTGAAAATTGACCCCTGCTAAATCGACCTGCCGTAAATCGGCTTGTTGCACCACGAGATCAGAAAAGTCAGAGCCACGCAAATCTACTTGAAGTTGCACCAGCAGGTTGATCAGGTTGCCCCCAATGTACCCTGGGGTTTTCCCTCGCTGCGCCAATAATTGTCTTGCTCTTGCCTCGATCTCTGCCACACTACCAAAACGAGACAGGAGTCGCTCTATCATAGGTTGCACAATCAACCGGACTTGAATCTCTCGGATATAGTCTTTTGCCTGCACCTGCATTAAGAGATGACTTCGCAAGAGGTCAATTTGATTAGTCTCAAATTCTGCACAGACCTGCTGTACGAATCGTTCTGTGACATATTCCATCACAACTGGTTGCAAGAAGAAAAACCCATCCGTTTTTTCGAGCAGCGATCGCCGGAGCAGCGAGTTGATCAAATTGGGCAAACTTTTCTGACAAGCAAGATCAATCACATTTTCCCACCAGTTTGCGAGCGAGACTGGCTCCCGATGAATGGCTTGCCAGAACAGCACATGCTGTTCGTTTTCGGTTAAGCGATCAAACTGACGATCAAGCAGATCGCGGATGTCTGTAAAAATAGAAATCCCCTGATTGAGATACGCTAATACCTCTGCAATACTGCCGTTAAACAAATCCTGGATGGTAGCCGCCACTAGTTTCAACGCCAGAGGATTGCCACCATAGTGATGGATCAGGGTCTGCCATTCGGCTTCGGAACCTGTAAACGCTCCTTTTTGTCGAAAGATGGCGCGTCCGTCAGGGGGTGTCAGTCCACTCAAGGTCAATGATCGCACTAGAGCCTGTGCACCTTCCATCAGCGCCATTTCCTGTGGCTTTTCTCGACTGGTAAGCAACACACAACTTAGGTGAGGCGTTTCGCCAATGGCTCTGAGCAACTGTCCGTAACCTTCATAACCCGATCGCCAGTGTCCCACCTGCTCACTGTGCAGAATGATTTCAGCATTATCCAGAATTAATAAACACCGACGCGAGCGCAGGTAATGCATCAATTTCGAGAGCTTTTCATCGAGCGTGGTGGGAATCACTGGATCTTCCCCGTAGAGCGGCATGAGAAACTTCAGCAGGCTCGACAGGAGTTCATCCAGGGGTGGCGCGTTGGCGAGACTTCGCCACACGACGACTTCAAATTCTGTCTGCATCTGAAGCGCAGCCTTGACGGCGATCGTACTTTTACCAATACCCCCAATGCCTAATAACCCAACAATGCGACAGCGCTCAGATGCAACCCACTGCCACAGTTGTATCAATTCTGCCTCGCGCCCATAAAACACCGAGGTATCAACCGCATTGTCCCAGTCCTGTTGCGGATCTGCTCGTCGGGTTTCCGCCGCTTCAGGTGATGAAACAGGGGATGTAAAGTCTGCTTTCGTTAATTCCAGTCTAAATGCTCGGAAGAGATACTCTAATGACTGGCGATCAACCCCCAGTTCACGCTTGAAAATGCGGGCAAGGGTATTCAGGGAAAGTCCAGTGCGATCGCTGAGATCTTCTTGGGTGAAGTGCTTGCCCCAGGTTTCGTCTGCTTCCGTCTGCTGTTTTGCCGTCTGAAATTTCTGCCACCCTTGAGGGGATAGGATCACGCCTCGAACTCGCCCAGAAGCGGATCGACCCCGTCCAGATTTTGTCGTCTTGGAATCCATAGGCAAACGATAAGGCGAAGGGGCAGAGTGAGTCTTCCCCTTAAGCATACCGCGCAACTGCACCATTCTCTCATGCCGAAGGGTTCGCTAATACAGATAAATCGGCAAATCATCCCATCCTGGCTGAAGCATTTAGGTTTAACCGATCTCAGATTACTTCGGTGCTGCTTCCCTCCTGATTAAATTGCGTTTTAACTCAAAGAATTTGAGTGGTCTGCATGAAGCGATCGCTCAAAAATGAAGCATAACCAAATGTTGCTAATCAAAGTCGCCAACCCAAGCAGAAGCAATCTACTAATTTGAGGATATTAAGACTATGAGCAAGCTTACAGGTAAAGTAGCAGTCGTTACAGGTGCATCCAAGGGTATCGGTGCCGACATCGCCAAGTCACTTGCCGCCGAAGGTGCAGCGGTCGTTGTTAACTACGCCTCCAGCAAGTCTGGTGCAGACAAAACTGTCAGTGAGATCATCGCAGTCGGTGGCAAAGCCGTCGCTGTGGGGGGTGATGTCTCCAAGTCCGCTGAGGCGCAGGGCATCATTGAGGCAGCCATCAAGAACTACAATCGTCTCGACATCCTCGTCAACAACTCCGGCGTGTACGAGTTCGCCTCGATCGAGGACATCACCGAAGAACTGTTCCACAAGATCTTCAACATCAATGTGCTCGGCACGATCCTCACCACACAGGCGGCCGTCAAGTATCTTGGCGAAGGCTCCAGTATCATCAACATTGGCTCCGGTGTTAGCCGCATCACACCTCCATACTCCACAGTTTACTCCGGTACCAAGGGTGCTCTTGACGCCATCACCGGGGTTCTGGCCCGTGAGCTCGGACCGAGGAAAATCCGCGTCAACTCCATTAACCCCGGTATGGTCGAGACCGAAGGTGCACACACCGGCGGTATGCTCGGCTCCGACTTTGAAAAGCTTTTGATCGCGCAAGCCCCCCTCGGACGCACTGGCCGAGTCGGCGACATCTCCCCCATCGCGGTCTTCCTTGCGTCAGACGACTCTGGCTGGCTCACTGGCGAGCTGCTTCTTGCTACCGGTGGCATCCGCTAATTCACCTGCACTGAAACCCAACCGAGTGCCCCATTAAACACACAGTTTCATTGTGCGATTGAGTGGAGTTGGTGCAGCCATTATGCAGTGAAACTCTCACAAGCACTCCCAAAAGAAAACATACATGAGCAAGCTCAATCCCAGATCGTCCTCTGAAGATCCGCGTTAATTCCATTTCTCGAACTGCCGTTAAAGAGGTTTTTTCATGAACACAAAGAATAATAGGTTATTCCTAATCACAGGAGCGACCGGGAACACGGGTGACACTACAGTGCGCCTGCTGCTTCAACGGGGGCACCGTGTCCGCGCCTTGGTCCACCGTAGCGATGCGCGTTCCGAGAACCTGGGAGCAGCAGGGGCTGAGATCATTGTCGGCGATCTTCTCGACTTCCACGCCGTCAGCGCCGCGATGCGAGGGGTCACCGGAGCGTATTTCTGCTACCCTATCACTCCCGGACTGCTCGACGCCACCGCCATCTTCGCCCAGGCGGCCAGCGAAGCCGGTGTCAAGGCAGTGGTGAACATGTCCCAGATCTCCGCACGTCGTGAGGCAAACAGCGACGCCGCACGCCAGCACTGGATTGGCGAACGTCTGCTAGACCGAACCGCCATGCAGACGGCACACCTGCGACCGACGTTCTTCGCCGAATGGCTGACTTGGTACTGGAATTACCGTGGTGACGAGGGTGTTCTGCGACTTCCTCTCGGAAATGGTCGCCACGCACCGATCGCTGGGAAGGACCAGTCCTACGTCATCGCCGCTATCTTGGAAAACCCGGAGCCGCATGACCGCCAGATCTACCCGCTCTACGGCCCAGTCGAGATGAACCACTACGAGATCGCCGATGTGATTTCACAGACACTCGGCATCCCCGTGCGGTATGAACCTCTCGAGGTCGCCACGTTCACCGAAGGGCTGAACGCAAAGGGATTTCCATTTCACCTCGTCCAGCACCTCAGCAATGTCGCCATCGACTACCAGAACGGGATCTTCGCCGGAACCAACAACTTCGTTGAAGTCATCGGCAACAAGACCCCGATGACCGTCGAGGACTACGTGAACGCCAACAAGGAAGCCTTCACCAAGGATGGGCTCTACGCCATTACCTCGACCCAGGCTCATGCCCTGGGGAGATCCAAATAAAAAAATGCCCAACCAATTATCCTTAAGTGAACCGTATTGGTATATATAGCAGTCCTAAATCATTCGTGAAGACACAAATCCCCGACATCTATATGCGAAGTCGGGGATTTGTGTCTTCAATATTCATAAATCAATGGATATTCAGAGTTTGCCTTAGCTCTGAAGAATCTCGCATCTTCTAGATGCGAGAGTGTCAAACTACTCTCATCTAGGTTGAAGCCTTTTTCAGCTTAGTACACCATTGGTTGTGAGCCTTGTAACGCATGTAGAGCATTCATGCAATACGGGCAGTCACAGCCAAATAAAGCGATCGCCTTATCGCTTTCTGCTTCAGTAAAGTTGAGCATGGCAACATTTTTGTCTGATTGTGGTACCGAATTCACCCTAGATGTAGGTGTAGATTGAGACACTTTACCTGGTTGTGTAACCCGCATACACACAAACTTGTCGTAACTAACGTGTGGATGACGTATACACGCTTCACCGTCTTTCAGGCGGATAATTGGCGAATAGGCATGAGCCGGATTAACCACTCCGACGATAGACATTAAAGTGCTGAAAATCGTGGGACTAGCAAGCAAAGCCAGTTTTAATTTTTTGTTCATCGACTTTTAGGGAATAACGTTATTCACTGCTAACTTAACTGATTAACTGTTACAGGTCAAGTAATTTTTATCAGGATAAATA
>JAQYWN010001010.1 GCA_029379265.1 Rhizonema sp. NSF051 | reverse complement strand
TATTAATTCCTCGCGATCGCTCTTTGGGAAAAAACTTTTTGGTTTACTGTGTCTAGCTAGATTCATAGATTTAGCCAAAAATCAACCTTTAATGTGCCACTTTAAGGTGCGTTTGCCCTGGATCTCTCCCCACATCCATATGTCTCGTTGGTTTAATACCGTCAGTTCTTATAAAGCTGACATTTTAGGTATTGCTACCGTTTGGTCGTTACCTGAACAAAGACTCAAGGAGCATTTCTATACGCTCACTATATTACTAGACATAAGAGTTCGTTGAAACCCTTGGTAAGGGCGAACAGCCGTTCGCCCCTACTGGATAATCACGTTTGCTTATCGTAGATCGTATTGGTATCTCCTCAAAGTTGTTCCCTTGCGTCAACTTTCCCCAGTCTGGGGGTAGGATTTTTAAATTTTGTCTGATATTCTAAGTTTACCATAAAATCCGCGTTAAAGGCATCGCCACCATTTTTCATGACGAGCGCCCGCGCATGGCTTACAGCAATTTTCAGGTAAATAGGCCACAGTCGTAGGGGCGAACGGCTGTTCGCCCTTACCAACGGTGTGGTTCATTGGGGTGAAAACAGCTGTAACCCGTTTTCATTCTTGGGAAGACAGCCGCAAGGTTTTCAACGAGTGTTCTTATAATGTGACTCATAAATTAGCTATGGTAGAAGTGCGCCCTGTGAAGAACGAGCAAGAACTTTCGGAGATGTTCTACCAAAGGTGGCTTGTGTTGAGAGCGCCTTTGGGAATGCCAGAGGGAACAGAGAAAGACTTATATGAAGATAGCGCCTTTCATCTAGTTGCCCTCTGGGATCATCAAATTGTTGGTTCAGCAAGACTGCGATTACTTTCACCAGAAATTGGCAGCATTGCCTATGTTGCTGTACTACCAGAATTTCGCAATCAGGGTATTGGCACCTCGCTGATTGAGAAAGTGATGTTCATAGCTATTGAAAAAAATCTCCACACTTTGAGATTGATGGCGCGAAAAGATGTCATCAACTTCTACAAGCGATTAGGATTTGTACTAAAGGGAGAATTCTTTGATTATCTGGATATTCCTCACATCTTTATGTACTACAAGTTATCAGATTTTTTTCAGCAACCGAGAGACTAGTTACAGCATATTTAGTAAATACTGATTCTTGCTTGGCATGACAAGAACCCTTTAGGTGCAAATCTTTTGTGTCATATTTAGCTAGGGTGGCAAGGTATGTATACAAAGAACAATCAGGTTTTTCCACAGTTAGCTCAGCCTGAATAGTTTTTTCGTCTAAACTTGGCTCAATGATTCTACCTGCTACTTTGTAGTTAAACCAATCCCATCCAACCTCAAGCATGAGTTCTCTTTCTAAAACCTGAATTGCAGTGGGCAGAATTCCCCAGCCTCGGTAAACTTTATTCAAGCATGTGATGTCACCGCTGCGGGTCAAGATAGATTTGAATGACTCATTTGAGAGAGCGCCGTAGTATCTTCCTTCTGGCAAGTCTATCGCTGTTGGTGCAAATCGATGTCCGCCAAAGTGGCTTGATTTCCAAATCCGGATATGATTTAAACCTAAATTGCTAACAGTGCTAGTAGCTTGATGATAGAAAGGATTACCATACTTGGCACAGCACATGTCATGACTACCGTGAGTACATACTAAAATATCTCTAGTTGCAGTTATTTCAACTTCACATTTAGGTGTTCCACTCCACAACCATTTTTTCACCACACATGCTACTGATTCAATGTTCTGTAGCTGAAACTCTTGTAAGCAATACCCACTACCAAGTTCCTCTTTTCGGTGATAAATTAATAGGGTTGTGCTGTCTACTTTATGTGATATATTATTAGCAATTAACAGAAATGTTATTGGGAGTTTAGCTTGTTTGACATCTTTGACTAAAGCTCGCAAATTCTCCGGTACCCATTTAGAATTAAACGTTTCCATTAACCATGGTTGAGGGCACTCAATTAGGATGTAAGTTTGGTAGTTACTAGCACTACCAATAATATCTTCTCCTGCTTTTCGTGAATGATCTGCACAAAAGAACGTGTTCATTGATGATGTACTAATTGATTGAGTCAAAAAATGATACGGCAAAGACCCCTACTTAAATAGGCTACAATCTTCTTTGAAGAGACTGATCGCCAATGCTAGTGTCAACGAAAATAATGCCTTCGATTACCAACACCGACATGAATGGCACAATGTCCATTTCTTAATCCAAAACTGGTAGCCAGTTGAGAACATCATTTTCTGCAAAAGTCTCTGTTGTGAATAATTTATCCACAACACACCAAAATATTGCTTTGAGAAATACTTTCTTACCTGCTACAACAATTTTGGATATCATAGCTTCAGGCAAGTCGTGAAATCTCACGTGCTGAAACTTAGCATTTGTGAACTTTGTTTTAGTACCAAGAGCAAGTCTACTAAACGCTGCTTGAACGGATAGAGAGTAATACGGTATTTGTTGGTATAACCTATCTAGGCAACTTATATAATTA
>JAQYWN010001009.1 GCA_029379265.1 Rhizonema sp. NSF051 | reverse complement strand
TTTTCAGGCTTTCGGCAGCTAACCTATCAGCAGGCGATCCTCTTGTCATTTCATGTCCTTTGCCGCTGGTGAGAGAAATCGGTACAGATGCGATCACTTCCTTGCGGACGCCCATAATCGTAATGCCACTTCGGCATACAGCATCATTTTGAAGATACTGAATTTCTGTATGATTATTCGACCAATCAGGGCAAACTCCATCTAGCCTTTCTCTAAATTGTCTGCCATTTTCGTTTTTTTACCAATTCATTTTTCGTCTTATTTGTCAATGCGTAAGTTCTGTTCCTGTAGGTCGCTACTTAATTCTTTACAAAAAATATTCCTGGTGGCATCTCCGTTGTGCGTGTTGTCCACGGCGCGAGGCATCTCCCTGATATCGAACTATAATGATCTTGAACTTCAAGATGCTGATACGGGAAGAATTTTTGCGCTCACCCTATAGGGATGCTGATCAAGAATAGAACTACGGCAATACAACACAACAAAAAGGGTCACTGATCAAATGAAGATCCATGAGTTGGCTAAATTTTTTACCAAACTTTGCGGAATGTCAAAGAGAAACTGGGTATTACTAATAACAAGTAGATTACTATATTTATGAGGTAGCATATGGAGCCATTGAGTGCTGGAGTGATCGCCATTGGAACTGTAATCGCAATTAAGGCTTTGGAAAAAACGGGCGAAAAGGTAGGAGAAACTCTATGGAATAAAACTGGTGAGTTTCTCGTCACCCTCAAAAAACACTCTCCCCATACTGTAGTTGCTATTGAAAAAGTGCCCTCTCAACCACTCGATTACGGTAAAGCTGTATTAGAGGTGGAATCTGCTGCTATTGCTAATCCTGAAGTCAATCAAGCTTTGCAGAAATTGGTAGCAGAAGCCAAAACTGATCCACCATTGAATTTGGCTCAAGTTCTTCAAGATATAGTACAAGCACTTAAATCACAATCTCCGCAGAATCAAACTTGGATCTCAACAATCGAGAAAATTGTTAATTTTGCTCAAAGAGATATTAATGTTCAAACCCAAAACATTAATATATGACTACAGTCGTCCGAACGGGAACGGGAAAAGTCAAATCCCAGACTATCGAATACAGCCAACCCGGACGACAAAATTTTTGAACTGCCCCGAAGACCACGCATTAAGAAGTTTATCGGAGCAGATCCCAAGCCAGGAAAAACGGCAGATCCAGACAAAGGGAGAGAAAAGCTGCTGGAAAAACTTGAGCAGGAACTTATTGGAAATCAAACTACTCAAAAAAAACGCATTATTTATTTGACGGGAAACGCAGGGGTTGGAAAATCAACCCTTGCCTATTACTTTGCCGAAAAGTATGAAAAAGATAAAAATAAGTTTAAGGACGGAATAGTTGGATTACGAGTCAATAGCGAGGAAAAAGAAACCCAACTGAGTATAGCGCGTCGTCTAATTAATCTTTTAAAAAAACATGATAGAACAATCGAATTAAATGATGAAGAGCATGCGATAGACGCAATTAAGTATTTCTTTTCCTCCAAAGAATTTCTTATTATACTTGATAATGCCAGCAAGAACATAGTAGATATTCTTTGCAATCTATTTTACGATAATCACAGCAGGTGTGCTGTAATTGTAACAACTCGAGATCAAGATCTGTCGAAATATGTAGAAACATTTGTAGAAGCAGACAGTACTACCATCAATATCCCAAAATTTGAAATCTATGAATCCTTAGAACTAGTTAAGGAATTTATGGAAAAGAAAGACTTTGATAAGAGAGAGCAATATATAGCAGAAGAAATAGTTAGAATCATTGATAACCTTCCACTAGCATTAAGAATTTCTGGCAGTACTTTAAAAGGTTTTAAAGAGCGTTATAAAGATAATTCAGAGAAGTACTATGAAGAACTTGAGAAATATACTAACTCGCTGCGTAATGCGAAAGAACGCCTAAAGCAGATTGATCAGTCAGGATATAATTGGTCAGAATTAGAGAATGAACAATATCATTGGAGTGTTGAAGCTTCTTTAGAAATAAGTTTAAATCTTTTAACCACAAACGAGAGAGATGAGATTATTAGCTTTTTCGCCAGTCTAAGCGTTTGTGCTGAAGAAGGATTTTCCCAAGAAGCAGCGAAGGTTATAAGCAATTGTGATGAAGCATCTACTTCTAAGTATTTGAACCGTCTTTGTACACTCTCATTGATAGATCAATCTGGAGACAACACAAGTTATTACGTATTACATCCACTTGTTTATTCATTTGCTTGTAACAAGCTAAAAGAGCTTCCTACACAAAACGATCAGCTTCAAGAAAGACATGCCGAATTTTTTCTAAAAAAGGTCAAACTATTTGATACTGATGAAAATTACGAAAACCTTGAAGAGGATAAGCCTAATATTCTTAAAGCATTAGCATGGTTAGAACAAGCTCTATTTCAAACATCACAGATGAAGGAGTTAAGAGAGAGAAAAAAAACATTTAAGCGGTTTTTATTAAGGAGATTATCTACTTTCTTG
>JAQYWN010001008.1 GCA_029379265.1 Rhizonema sp. NSF051 | reverse complement strand
TATTAATTCCTCGCGATCGCTCTTTGGGAAAAAACTTTTTGGTTTACTGTGTCTAGCTAGATTCATAGATTTAGCCAAAAATCAACCTTTAATGTGCCACTTTAAGGTGCGTTTGCCCTGATATTGATCGCCGCATTTTAGCTGGAGGGGGTGAAATGCATTCTGACTGTGAGGACATTTTACTAAAGGACGGTAGTTCTCAAGCAAATATTTGGGGTGCTGGTTTTATGCCAGTCAACCAGAAAATCACTTGCGATTCCCTAATCAATATTCGTCCTCGTCAGAATAGAGGAATGGAAATTGCAGACGATAGGATAAGAGAACAAGTTACCCAAGTTATCATAGAGTTGTTAGGAGGCATATGACAACAGAGCGCATTGATAGAGTACAATTCGTACAGAACAATATTCCCACTCGTCTAAAGAATTTGGCGGCTCACCTGACTGAAATCAATTTACTTTCTCGTGAGACTGAACAACCTTTTGTTGCAATTCGTCTCATCAGAGAAAGCCAGTACTTCATTGAGTGGACGGCACCAGAAATGGATATAGACACTGCGGCAGAATTGGTAGATTTGATGCGTGCTTTGTCGAGATGGAAATTGAACTGGGAAAATATTTGCTCTGACACTATAGCTTGGACTCAAGTTACCCAAGAAGCCAAGTCTTGGTCGCAAAGGGTTTTGTCCATGTCTGGATTGCTTGCCTCGCCAAAGGGCATCGCTCCGTAAGGTATTGATGCCACTATGGAACTGTAGGACTTACTTCGACACCAAATCCAGCACTGGTGGCACAGTTTGCTTCCTCATATCCTGCGTCATCCTTTCTAAAATTCGGTTTTTCTCTTCTAAGGATGTGTTACACAAACTGCTCCAGAAGTTGACCTGACGGTACAAAGTTGTGGCGATGGCATTATTTCCTTTGCCCATCTCAGCTTTTAGCTCACTTCTCAATCTCTCCCACAATTTATTCAGCACAGAGGTCTTAAATTCATCAAATGGTAATGTCCACTGATAGTCATTATCTAAAAATACTCTCATTGAAGCAATAATTGGCAATGATAGTACAGCTGGAGCCTTAAAGCCAAAGGCACTGCCATCTGCTAACAATGAATTACCACTTAGAGAAATTGATGCAAGGTTGAAGTTCCCTTTAACTGCAGGATTGGTGATGTATTTTTCTATCAATTTGTAAAGTTCTCTTTCTATCCACAATCCTTGAGGCAGCAATGGTAATAACTTTTGTATTCTTTCAGTTTCTTTTGGAGACAGAAATTGCGGCACCGCTAAACTAAATGGATGTTGGCTTCTTCCTGAAGAACTATAATCATATTTCACACGGTCTAGGCAAATAAGGATTTTACACAAGTGCTGTACAGAACACCGTGGGTCTTTTGGCACGCCACTTTGGTTTTGATAATAGGCGACTTTATACTTGATATCAAGTTCATGTTCTAGTTGATCAATAAATCTTTTCATAAAATCATAGCCACCTCTGGCATTAACCCTAGAACGAGTATCTATAGGTGATGTCGTATTGGCTGTCAAGGCATTAACTGCAACTTCATCTTCTGGCAGTCCACAAGTAATTTCTACTTTTACCAGTGCTTTAATTAAGTCGATTTTCTGCACCCTTGCAGTACTAAATGCGGCAATGGTGTGTCCACCATCGTAAACGCCAAATGAAGTGTACCCCTCGGAATCTTCTAAACACTCTACGTGTATTTCCTCTCCACTTGACGTTTTGTGAATCTTGGCTTTATATGCAGAAATTTTAATTCCATTATTGCGATCAAAGAACTTAGATGGGGCAGAATTCAAAGTCTCTAATATCTCCTTGAAAATCGATACCTTTTTGTTCGGCTCTCTAATATTTGGTGTCAAGGGTAAATCTGTAGGAAAGCTCTCGACTATCGCTGTCGCCACAAAAAACTTATGGCTTCCAGAGGAATGAAGTTGGGCGACTGACTTGACTTCGATGGTATATGGAAACGGCATGGTTAAAAAATTGAAAATTGTATCCAGGCACTTTTACTATATCGTCGAGGTCTTTTTTGAGAGACTTGCCGATGTCTTTTCCTTTGACTGTACATTTGGTTCCTCTACTGATTAACTTGATACACAAGCTAACCAGTGGTGCAGTTTTTCGACCGATGACCATATCACCAGCTTTTATCAGTCCCTCAATTTGCTCATTTTTTATGTGGGTGATAGTTCCCTCACTATTCGAGGTGCAAGGGGCACAAGAGCGCAAAATTGATGCGATCTGCGCGAAGCAGCTTCGCTATCGCCTATGTTGCGGATCAACTCAAACTGGATGTGGAAGTTTGGCAGAGCCGCAAAGTCTGGTCACGAGAGTATTCTCTCCCGCGAGCTTTGCGCCTTGAAGCGATCGCTCTTTTGCACACGACAGTTATTAATCGCAAACAGAAGCAGCTTGAATCTCTCAACTCAGATCTTGCACCTACGGTATAAACCAGGAGTAGGCGAATAAAGAGTACAAAA
>JAQYWN010001007.1 GCA_029379265.1 Rhizonema sp. NSF051 | reverse complement strand
CCGTAATATAATAGATGAAACAGAGGATTCAGAGAAAGATTATGAGTCTAATTAAAGTCGTAATCATTGACGATCATGAATTAACGCGATTTGGCATAGTTGGCGCACTATCTACAAACAAATCCATCAAAGTATGCGGAGAGGCAGAAAATGGCTTTTCAGGACTAAGCCTCATCAAAAAATATAGTCCGGATTTAGCATTAGTTGACATTAACCTGCCCGATATAAACGGTACAGAACTTTGCCAGAAAATTAAAAGTGATTTTTCAGCGACGAAAGTCCTAATATTGACTGCCGATCCTGAAAAAGATACAGTGACAAAAGCATTTAAAAATGGAGCTGACTCATATTGCATCAAAAGTTTATCAATGAGAAAGCTAGTAGAAGCTGTCTGTGCTATAAGCCGGGGAGAATCTTGGATTGATTCAACAATTGGTAAAATTCTCATTGAAAATATGAACAGTCAGCGAAGCTCTCCGGACGCAAAGTCTGCCTGTGAGAGTACTCTCACAGGCTCGCTTTGCAGAAGATTCTGTCCGGAAGACTTCGCAGCCTCATCTATTCGACGTGTTCAAATTCAGAATAAAACACAGTGTATTGTGGAAGCAAATATTCTTAGCCGTAGAGAAATAGATGTACTACGACTGATGGTGCAAGGCATGAGCAACATAGAAATTGCGGATCACCTGTATATATCTGCTGGAACAGTGAGAAGCCATGTACACCAAGTTTTGCAAAAACTAAATTGCTCTAGCCGGGCTCAAGCTGCAGTTAAAGCGATCGCCGGAGGGATAGTCGAAACCCCCAAATGGGAAGACGATAATGATTCTGAACGCGAAGCCCAAAATCATTTACTTAACTGCTTATGATAAGTGGCTCGCTTATCATAAGGTACAACCCAGAGTACGCATCTACCCTTCAACCGCTCTGGTTCCTGACGACAAAGATTCATGTCAAAGTCGTTCCACCGCATAAATTGACGGGCGAATTGTCCATCTTTTGATTTAGCCCAACTTAAAGCTTCTTTCTCTTCAAAGGTTAGGCGAACTGGATCTGTTAACCCACCACCTTTCCAAGCAGGGATTATACTACCAATTAACAGACATACACCGAAAATACCTGGTAGCAATACAGCGAATGGTAGTACGGAACCGAAAACTTTAATTGATTTTTGTTGCTCTCCCGTTTTTAACAAGGCCTCGGCAGCTTTAGCGATAGCGAAGCGCTGCTGCGAAGCGCAGATCGCACTATGACGCTGAACAAGGGCGACACTTGATGCCTTATCAAGCTTATTATCTATTTCAACTGTCCACGTTTTCACGACAGTCTCAAGTTTATCTGGGATCTCCTCCATTAAGATCTCATACTTGCCAAGGGAGCTCAAAATCAAAAATAAAGGGTCTTTTGGATTGATGCGAGCAATCCGAACCAGATCATTAACTTTTTGTCTATGAGGGTCGGAAAGCCCTTCTAGTACCGTATTTAAATTAGCCATAGCTGTATTCTACTTAAAAATCAACCAACAACTGTGGCTGAAGATTTTCTACTGGTGTGGGTGGTGCAAGCCCCAATAAATTGGAAATGGTTGCATTATTTTTAATTTGTTGATGAAACTCTTCCCTCCAGTTAAAAATACGAGAACGATTCAATGAATCTATCTCCTCACTCTCTATAGCTTGGCAATAAGGATAATTCATCGCTTCTACCAATTCGTATGTGCCTTTCCATAACGCTCCTAAATACAACTCTTCTCCACCAACCTCTTGAATGCACTTTTGGATATCAGTACCATCAAAATAGGGAAACTCCTCATCAAAGAGGAGATTTTTAACTATCACATAGTCTGCTTCGTCTCCGCAGTAGTCGAAAAGCTCCTGTAGATACTCGATACAATCTCTGCGATCAGAAATTGGATGAACAAAAGTGATGCGGTAGTCTATGCTAGCGATCGCATCCCACAATTGCACTTCAGAAGCAAATCGTTTGAACTGCTGGAGATTTTGTCCTGGCAAGTCAGAGAGAGCTAATTGAATTTCCGAAAATCTTTCTAAGTCTATGAGTAGTTTATCGCCTCCACCCCGCGTCAATGGTAATTCGCTAACTATTAATAGCGGTTCATAACTGAACAATTTGTTGCGATCGCCGGTGTAGTAAGCTCTTAGCTTGATTTTGGATTCTAAGTAAAGCTCCAGTAACAACCGAGCTGTTGTTGATTTGCCTACTCTGGCGTCGCCTGCCGTCATCACCAGTCGCTTGTGAGAGATTGTATTCATCTTTAAAGGAAAGTGCAACAAAAAATAATGCGTCTAAGTTTCAAGCTCATACATTTAATAGGGTTTTCTCCTCTGCTCCCGTCAAGATGTCCCCTGCCTCTTGCTGACTATCTGCAGCTAAGTTCTCAAGCCCTAATAACGAACCCCCAACCAGTATATTTTGCTCGAATTCCTTCAGCCAAGCCGAAACACGACTTTTGATGGTAATGTCAGCTTTGCTTTTTGAAACTC
>JAQYWN010001006.1 GCA_029379265.1 Rhizonema sp. NSF051 | reverse complement strand
AGCTCCGAAATTTCATATCACTAATCAGCTTTTTAGCCTTAACTGAACCGTATTGCATTAGAAGGAGCATTATCGATTACCAGAATTTCTAATTTGGAAACTGGAGTTTGTAAATTTAGTAAAGATTGCAAACAGCGAGCCAAATTTTCCGGACGGTCTTTAGTACAAATTGCGACGGTTAGTGATGGAAACTCAAGCTGATTGGCAGGAGGTATCAATTCTTCCCATATACTCTCCTGAAGTAGTTTCATTCCGGCTTCCTTGGCAACTAATTGAGCTAAATCTTCCGGAGTAAGTACACTTTTGGCTGGTAGTGCGTGCATTAAAAAGCCGATGGGCTTATCTTTGTATCGTAGAATTAGGGCAATACCTATATCACTTTCCGATGGTGAAAGAGTTGGCAAAGGCTGTGTGACTTCGATTTCGGTAATACTATATGACATAAAGCGCTCTTTGAAACTTTCAAAAAGTATGAGCATTGCAGTATTGCAAGCGATAAAGCTGAGCAAACATTCCGTCTAGCTCAAGTAACTGTCGGAGATTACCCTGTTCGATCGCCCGTCCCTCGTTGAGCACAATAATCCGATCAGCTTGTTCAATAGTGGATAGCCGATGGGCGATGACAATCACTGTGCGATTTTGACTGAGGGTGTTGAGGGCTTCTTGTATTAAGTGTTCGGAAATACTATCAAGAGCATTCGTAGCTTCATCCAGAATGAGAATTTGTGGGTTGCGGACAATAGCGCGGGCAAGGGCAATGCGTTGTCTCTGCCCTCCGGAAAGGCGAACTCCGCGATCACCTACCTTAGTGTCATAACCTTGAGGAAGTTGACTAATAAATTCATGAGCATTCGCCAGTTTTGCTGCTGCTATAATTTCATTTTTTGTAGCATTTAACTCACCGTAGCCAATGTTCTCCAGCACCGTTGTACTAAACATATAAACATCCTGACTAACTATTGCAATTTGATTGCGCCAGTCACTCAAATTCAGTTCTTTTAGGGGTAAATCGTCAATATAAATTTTTCCTGATGTCACGTCATAAAAACGGCAGATCAAGCCAATTATTGTTGATTTACCTGCGCCTGAAGGACCTACTATAGCAGTTGTTTTTCCTTGGGTTATACCAATTGAAATATCTGAAACTGCTGGGTTTTCCAAACCATTATAAAGAAAACTAACAGATTCAAAATATATGCCTTGCTTCAGATTGTTGAAGGCAACATCGCCAGAATGGATATAAGGTTTATTAGTCCGGTCTACAAGGGACATCACTTCATCTACAGCGCTTGTCAAAGCCATCAAACTAACACGTGCACCATCTAATTGCTTTACCTGAGGTTGTAGGCGATACAGAATAAAAATAAACGTCAGTAAAGTAGGTAGGTAACTCCGATCCTGCAACAGTGCAATTACCAAAATGCACATTAATAAAATAACCGATAAAACTTCCGAAAGAGGACCTACAGAGCCTGATAGTATGTCAAGTTTTAAAAAAGTATGGCTTACCTTTTTTGAGACGTTGTTAAAACGCTCTTGCTCATAAGATTCACGCCCAAAAGCTCGGATAACCTTCATCCCGGCAAACCCTTCCCACATTCGGGTAGCTAGAACAGAATTAGCCTCTACTGCTTGTTCACCCAAGCTTTTTACAGAACGCGTTGTAAATTGGATACTTAGAGAAATCACTAACATCAAAATACAAACTGTCAGAGTAAGTTGCCATGATATTAGTAATAAAAGAACTACATAAACTGTAATGGTGGAAGTCGTTATAATCAATCCAACCAAAGTTGCTAAAGCCTGACTAGTTCGCCATGTTTCGCTAGCCAGAACATTCATCAATTTCCCTGATTCTTGACTTTCTAAAAAACTATAGCTGACACTTAAGAATTGCTGATAAATTCCCGAACGCAATCGATGACCAATTCGTGAGTTTAACCAAGCAAATAAAATTGCATTACTATAACCCAGGCAGTTTTTCAAAAAAATGCAGCACACAACACATAAAGCAATAATTATAAGACGCTCGTTAGGCGAAACATGTATAAATATTTGGTTGAGATCTCTTACTACAAAATTGCTATTAGATGTTTGAGAGTTTGTCTGAGCCAAACTTTGCAAAAGCGGGATAAATAAGCTAATACCCAATCCTTCAGAAAGAGAGGATAATATCCCTAAAGTAATAATGACTGGAATTGCCCAAGGATAAACTTTCAGCAGTTCTATCTAGTGAACCATCATCAACAACTAAAACTTCAATATTTTTGTAAGTTTGAGATAGAACAGATATCAATGTCTGAGCAATAAACGCCTCTGCGTTGTAAGCGGGTACAACAACAGATACCAACGGTAAATCAACCTTCATTTTCTTCTAATAATTGCAAAATTTGACTGATTAGTTTACAAATTAGCCTAAAACCCACATCAAATTAATATTCGACTTATGCCTGATAATTAAAAATACTTATTTAGCGCTATTAATACTTAAGAAGCGCGAGGTAGATTTATGTATACGAT
>JAQYWN010000108.1 GCA_029379265.1 Rhizonema sp. NSF051 | reverse complement strand
AACCTAGCACTTAGTCAAGGAATTAACATTGAAGTTTCCAGGTGCAAGATCTGAGTTGAACGGTTACAAATCTGTTTGAGCTGACGAAGGCCACACACCTTTATCAACTACGTAGTGCCTGTAGTAAAAGATAGGAAAGATCAGTGTGATCGCTCCAAGCGCATACCATAGAGCATGCGGTGCAGATACATTAGCCCCAAAGATAATGAAAGCTAGATTGAGTAAAGAAAGAACAGGACCAACCCAATAAACTAACCAATCTGGAGCGCGGAAACTTCGAGGGTGGTTAGGCAAGCTTGAACGCAGCATCCAGACTGAATTCAAGTCCATAAAGACGCAGATGAGGTACGCTACGGTGCCTGCTGCGAGGACAAAAATTGGGTTTCCCAGGCACAACAAAACCAGGTTAATGATCAGGTCAGTCCACATAGCGTTGGTGGGGATATCATGCTTGTTTAGCTTACCCAAGTACTTAGGTACTAAACCATCTACTGAAGCCTGGTATAGAGTTCTGGAACTGCTAGCCATCCCTGTAGTAATTGTCAGGAGCATGGCTAAAATCAGCATCAGTGCTAGTAATTTACCCGACCCACCGCCAAAGGCAATTTCTGCTAGTTTGACGACTGCAGCTTGGGGATTACCTCCGACAAAAGCTGGATCGGTAAGATTTTTCATCCCCAACACTCCTAAAAAAGTGAAGGGAAAAAGAATGTAGCATAGTCCCCCAACCACCCCAGCCGAGATAATAGCTTTCGGAGTGTCTTTGGCAGGATCTTTAAATTCGCTCACGTAACACACTGCCACTTCAGCCGCGTATGTTACACTGGCTGCGACAAACATCCCACCCATGAACAGGGTAAAAACAGTCCAGCTAAACCAACTGGTTGTACCTTGGGGAATCAGAGGTAAGAAGTTAGCTAAATTAACTTTTCCGCTCAGCAACGGCATGACAGTAAGTAGGAGCAATGGAATCAACGACAGAAGCGCGAGTACAAACACTATCCTTACCGTTCGTACAATTTGATTATGCTGCAAATAAAACGCCAGCAGCATAATCGCCGTACTACACAGAATTATCCCATCAAGCTTAAAGGTTATCCCCGGCAAGACCTTGCTTAGGTCAAGCAGGACGATAGAGAACTTCGCTAATGGTGTAGAAGCCAGAAAAGCATTAATCAAGTAATTCCCCGCCAAGGACGCTATAACTGCTAGCCCTGTAGACCAAGGTAACCAGTAGCACCAGACATTGATGGGGGCAAAAATTTTGCCGTAGCGAAGCCACGCTACAGAGCTGTAGATAGAAGCTCCACCTGTTTTGTTAGGAAATATACCAGCCAACTCACCATATAAAAACAGTTGCACGAAACCAATCAAAGTCGATAGTATCCAGACAAGTATAGAAGCGGTACCAACTATTGCTACCATTAAACCAATGGAAAAAAGAATTCCAGGTACTACACCAGCGCTAAGCCAGAAAGCTTGCTTCCAATCAATAGTTCGCCTCATTGAGTTCTGACTTCTCACGGGTTTGTTAAGATAATAAATAATTTGTTACTTGACAGTTAACAATTAGTTTATCAGGTAACCGTTCAGGGAGCATCCCAATTTGGCAAAAACACATTATTCGCGAGATTGTATCGCGAATAATAGGGCGGTTCAATCCTCTTGTTCTTCCTCTTCAATCTCAGAACCAGAACTAATATCTAGTAAGCAATCATCAAGACTATCAATGACTTTTTGGATCTCATTCCAAATACTACGTCTCATTACAGACATAACGGCATCTGTGTCGCGAGTACTTTAAATAACTGTCTTAACTGTCCTTGTGTCGGTTCCTCATTCGTGGTAATTTATTTACATAAAGTCAAACTATGTGTTTCAACGCAAAAATAAATAGTGACTCTTTCCACATTTAAACAGAACGTGAGTTCGACGAGTTTTAAACTCTGAAATCCTTACCTGTAAACAATTTTGGAAATTTGCTGTTGATAAAAATTTTGGAATTATAGAGAATAAAATCAATTATGACTGAGGGAACGCGAATTGCGTTGGCGCTGCCCGCCGCAGGCATCGCAGGAGCGGAAACCTTGAATCTTCGTAGCTGTTCACATTGGAAATCGCGGCTTACATGAATTCGCGCTCCAAAGTCAGATTATGCGCGAACAACTCTGTTTTTGTCCAAAGTCTAATCCTATTGCAAGTAGTTATGGTTTTGACATCAATATTTCCAGGTGCAAGATCTGAGCTAAGATATCAAGAATATCATTGCTACAAAATAGCCTCTTAACTCAACGTTGGCTTCATTAAGAATGAGTTTGATTAAATAAGGGATTTCTAGTGCATTGGTACATGACTCCATCTAGCAAAATTCCCTGAAGCGAATGATGAAGTCAAATGATAAATCAGATTTTTTAGTTATGTATTCATTGAGCAACATCTTTCTTAAAACTAATTTACATGTGCTTACCAGGTAAGAAAATTATGATGCGGTGCATTCTCTTGATTTCCTTGTTTCTAAGGTTAACGTCAGTTACATTCACAGCAGCGCTTATTATTGAGATTGTCGAAGGAAGCGCCCTGTCCCAATTCGCTCCTCCCCCTGACAAAAATGGTCCTGGATCGAGTGCTGGAGGGGGATCTCGTTTAACACAAAAACCCTTGCAAGCTATATATAGCTTGCAAGGGTTCATGGTACATACAAGGCTGTAGAGATGTAGCCTTGCGGCACACTTTGCGCTGAAGTATCCCTATGTCCTTCAGCATAGCAGCATAGCTCAAAAGCAGTTTCTCAAAGTTTTCGATTTTGGCAATTGCGTTTTACCAGTTTTTCACTTTTGAGCGGTATCACTATAAATAAGAAGTTAATCACTAAGTAGCTCAACCTAATTAAACGTGAAATGTCATTCCGAGCGAAACGCAATGAGCCAGCGCGCATATTGTCGGGTTAGCCCGTTCTCACGGTGACTGGCGTTAGCAAAGCAATCGCAAAAATCGTATTTGATGTTTTTTTATGTTGGTCTACTTATTGTAGCCTAATGTAATCTAAAGTTGCATAATTTTCCTAATTTTTCTCATGAATAAATAGGAGAATATTTGCGAAGTCTCCGATGTTCTGCATTCACACCCTAAGTTCCTCAGTAATCAGGGACTTTATCTCGGTTTTCCCAACTTTGGAAGCTATGGGGCATTCAGGGGTAACCAATTTCACTTTGAAAGTATCTTCCTCGACTTTATCCAAATCAACCAACGTAACCCATGTGATTTGGCAAAAATTCTAGTCCTAAACCCAAAACTTTTTCCGTTATTATCTATGCTGATGACATCGTAACAGTCAAAGCTACTGACAAATAAGGGTTTTAACGTATGCGTTTGCAAATTTGGAAAATCGACAAAGTCAAGACAGTTGCTAGGACTTACGCATCGTACATATATACTACACGCTATTTGGATGTTCCAGCCATGTTAAGCACCTAGTGATGCCAAAGGCAACGGCTGAAGCCGTATCGCAAATATGCGAGTAAATCAAGGTGAACCGAAGCGCCTAAAATGACCAAATATCGTTTTGCATATTATGGTTAATTTGTACAGTGCATAAGTCCTAGTTGCTTTGAAATCTGTGATTTGTGTCTCCCAAAATATCTAGGGCAAGCGCTGTTTGTGCAGATTTCTCAACAGAATTAGAGAGAAAAAAGCTAAAGTTCAAAAGGAGATAATCTACGTTGTGCAACGTACAGACATATCATCGTTGCTGACCCCTCTAGTAGTCCAACCATTAAATGCTAGACAGATCAGTGCATTCGCTGAACACGGTTATCTCGTGCTACCATCGTTTTTATCAACTAAGCTGGTTGAGACACTAAAGCGCGAGGTAGATCACTGGGTGGATGAGAGGCTACGTGAGCAATCAATTGCATGTTGCCACAGCCAGACGCGTCAACCACCACCTCTGATGGAACTGGAACTAACAGAGCATGGCTGGCTGATTAGCCATCCACCGCTGATGTCGATACTCACGCAATTGATGGGATCGACGTTTGCTTTCCATCACCTACACAGCGATCGCCATAATTCTGGCTCTAAAGACAAGAACTGGCATCACGACTATGAGCAGTATCCGCAAACGAACCGCTCACACATGATGATTCACGTCTTTCACTACCTGAACGGACTCAATCGCACAATTGGTAATCTGGTATTACTGCCTGGTTCACAAAGCATTGTTGCTGAAAGGAAGGCTCTGAGTTGCTTAGGCACTATGTCCCTACCAGGTGAGGTAGTAATCAACGATTTGCCACCAGGTTCATCAGTGATGATACAATCATCGCTCTTGCACGCCCGCCGTGCCCAGCCAGGAGGTGAGGGACAACCACGTTACTTCATAGACTGTTCATATTGCCAAGGCGGTGTGCGCTGGCCTGCAGACAGATCCTACTGGCGGCACATGCTATCGCGAGCTCGTGCCCTTGGTTTAGATCGGGGACAGTGGCACAATTTGTTTGACGAAAGGCACTTCTACGATCCTTACGATGGAATGAGCGCATTTAAGCAAATCAACCAAGGCAGTCTCTTAGAACAGTTGGTGTTGACCATATAGATGAAGCACAGAAGGCAAGGATAACCCCCTCGTGCTCTAACGTACTGTTGTCTTCGCACAGGAGTTATTTGGAAAGTGACCATGAAAATTCTGAAGAAGGTAGAGTTTGACGAAGTGATGAGGCAGTTTCGCTTGGAGCATGATGTAAACAGAGAGCATGAAGCAAACACAAATCGTGATGCTGAGAGACTTTTGATAATTGCTGATACAGAATTGGGCGAGTGGAGCAAGGTGCTTTTGAGTCGGGACGATATTTTGCAAGTGATTTTGCCTATGCATGAATGTCATGAGGGAATCAACACCAACATCACTCCCAAATCAGGACTTACTGTCAAGCAAGCTGTAGAAAAGCTTTCTAGCACCAAAGATAGTTATGCAAAAAATCACCCTGTCTGCTGGAGCAAGATCTTGACCTTGGAGCGATTCACCCCACTTTTTTTGTCTACTAAACCGACTTCCCATGAAGAATACGTAGAAATAGACAAGGAAGGACTTGTACACCTGGATGGCTGGCACCGCATGGTCGGTTGGGAATTGAACGGATTACTCACAAATGACACACAACTAGAAACCTATGTGGCTGGTAATTTAGAGTCTTATGTCTAACCCACTCGTTTCGTACTCGACTACTCACTATAGCACTGATCTAGCTTGGGACATTTTCTGTGATTTTGATGGCACGATCGCACTGGTGGATGTGACCGATACACTGCTTGAACACTTTGCTCGATCCTCCTGGCAAGCAATTGAGCAAATATGGAAAGCCGGAATTATTGGTTCGCGCGAATGCTTGACCCGCCAGATCCCGCTGCTTGATATGTCGCGCAGCGAACTCAACCGACACCTCGATACGATTGAGATCGACCCCTACTTCCCCACCTTTGTTGCAGAAGCTCAAGCGCGAGGGCATCGCATCACGGTGGTCAGCGATGGGCTAGATTATTCTATCCAGCGTATTTTAGCACGATACAAACTAACCTCAGTTCCGGTGATTGCCAATAGACTTCAGCAGCAAAGCAAACGAACCTGGCAGATCACCTTCCCAAATTTTGATGCTAACTGCCGCGCCGCCTCTGGACACTGCAAATGCGCGACCGTGGCGCAAACCCAACGCAGCACCGCAAGTAATCGACGATCACTACTCATTGGGGACGGCACGTCCGATTTCTGCGCGGCGCAAGCGGTTGATTTTGTTTTTGCCAAGCATAAACTCATTAATCACTGCATTCAGTGGGAACTGCCACACTACGCGATCCAAAACTTTGGTGATGCGCTGAACCTACTTAATACCCTTGACCACATGACACCCTCTGGCATTCCAGCTCTTGTAGGCACTCATTCCACAATGGAGACACTATAACTATGGTTACTACCCCCCTGACAGAACAAGACTTGACAGAACAAGATCTGACAGAACAAGAGCTACTCGCTCTCGAAGCAGAATATTGCTCACACGGCGACACAGTTCACTATCAGAACCCTCCTAAAATATTTAGTCGTTGTGAAGGCAGTTACATGTATGATGAGTCGGGGCAAGCCTTCTTAGATTTGCAAATGTGGTATTCGGCGGTTAATTTCGGCTATGCTAATCCACGCCTCAATGAGGCACTGAAGCGGCAGATTGACACATTGCCCCAGGTGGCGAGCCAGTATCTGCACAAAGAGAAGATCGAACTCGCGGCAGCAATCGCCAAAAATGTGGAACGAACCTTTGGCATGAAAGGGCGTGTCCATTTCAATGTTGGTGGCTCTCAAGCGGTCGAAGACTCACTGAAACTTGTACGCAATGCCTCTAATGGCAAGAGCCTCATGTTTGCCTTCGAGGGCGGCTACCACGGTCGAACTCTCGCTGCTTCAGCGATTACATCAAGCTATCGCTACCGCAGGCGCTATGGACACTTTGGCGATCGCGCTCACTTTGTGCCGTTTCCATACTGCTTCCGTTGCCCTTTTGGGAAAAAGCCGGACGACTGTGGGCTACACTGTGTCGATCAGTTTGAGCGGTTATTCGACTCTGAGTATTACGGTGTCTGGGACCCAAAGGCGGGAGAAGCAGAATATGCTGCTTTCTATGTAGAAGCAATTCAGGGGACAGGCGGCTACGTCATTCCACCTGCGGGCTATTTTGAAAAACTCAAGCAGGTGCTTGAGGCTCGCAAGATACTGCTGGTTGACGACGAGATTCAGATGGGCTTTTACCGAGCTGGCCGGTTCTGGTCAATTGAGAACTTTAACGTGAAACCGGATGTAATCGTGTTTGGCAAGGCGATTACCAACGGACTGAACCCCCTAGCTGGAATTTGGGCACGCGAAGAACTCATCAACCCAGAGGTATTCCCCCCTGGTTCAACGCACTCGACTTTCTCGTCCAATTCTCTTGGTACTGCTGTGGCTTTGGAAACAGTCCGTATGCTTGAGGCGGAGGACTACCACACCATGACGATGAACAAAGGTGCTTACTTCCTCACTGGCTTAAAAGAGTTAAAGAAAAAGCACCGGATTGTTGGTGATGTGAATGGGTTGGGTCTGGCTCTGCGAATTGAAATCTGTGCAGAAGAAGACAGTTTCACACCCGATAAAGCTATGGTCGATAAAATGTGCGACGTTGCCATGAGCGGAACGTTAGAGGCACAGGGTCGCCGCTACGGACTTATACTCGACATTGGGGGTTACTACAAGAACGTGATCACACTCGCACCGTCCCTAGAAATTAGCTATGACGAGATCGATTTAGCAATTGAACTGTTAGATCAACTCTTCACTCGCTGTACTAAAGTCTGATCGGTAACCACTTCCACCAAGCGGAGCGCGGCTCACACAACTGTGTTTTGATGAGTGCTTTCAGCAGCCTAGTACGTGCTTCGCAATGGCATTGTTTTCCAATGCCATTATAAAACCACTCAAGAGGCATCTGATATGCGATTAGAAATGCCATTAAGAACGCATTTCATGCGACAACGACTACTGGGTAAAACTGGACTTACGGTTTCGGAGATCGGTTTTGGAGGCTGGGCGATCGGTGGCAGGAGGTGGGGTGGCAAGCGTGATGAAGATTCGCAGCAGGCTTTGCGATGTGCGGTTGATCGCGGAGTGAACTTATTTGATACCGCATTGACCTACGGCGATGACGGTGATTCGGAAAAACTCATCGGTAAGTTACTGCGCGAACACCGTGCCAATTCTAATGCCACGCCTCTCTACGTAGCAACCAAAGTTCCGCCCAAGCTTCACAACTACCCAGCACCGCCAGACGCACCTCTCAACGATTATTATCCACGCGACTGGATTGTGCGTTGCGCTGAGCAGAGCCTCAAAAATCTAAATATTGAGCAGATTGATTTACTTCAGTTGCACGTATGGGCAGATGCTTGGACAGATGGCGACGAGTGGAATCAAGCAATGGAAGATTTGCGGCAGGCGGGTAAAATCCGTTTTGTTGGCGTGTCGCTCAATCCGCAAGATCCGAATAGCGCACTGCGCCTAGTGCGGTCTGGTCGTGTGGATGTAGTGCAGGTAGTCTACAATATTTTCGATCAGTCTCCTGAAGATTTGCTTTTCCCAGCTTGCCTTGAACATCAGGTTGGCGTGATTGCGCGTGTTCCCTTAAATGAGGGAAGCCTCACCGGCAAGATGCGCTTCGACACCAAGTTCCCTGAGAGCGACTTCCGTAGCAGCTTCTTTGCGGGAGATTTGTTACGGCAAACCGTAGAGCATGTCGAGGAAATGCGGCCCATTCTGGAGGTATCTGCCGCCTCAATGGCACGTGGAGCACTGCGCTACTGCCTTTCCCACCCCGCAGTCTCGACAGTAATTGTCGGTATGCGTTCCCAGGAGCAGGTTCACGAGAACACCTCTGCAAGCGATGACGGACCGCTAATGCCTGAAACCATAGATGCACTGCGTCGCTTTCGCTGGGTACGGCCCCCCTACTAACCCAAGTTGCTAGTACTCGACCCAAAATCAGCAACTGTCTTGTCTGTCAAGCCTAAAACTTGATCATTTATACTCTAAGAAAATTATGAACAGTTCTGAAACAATTCCTCGTGAGAACAGCAATATTGCTGTTGTTACTGGTGCAGGAAGTGGTATCGGTCGTGCCAGTTCTCTTGCTTTGTTGGCAAACGGTTGGTCTGTAGTGTTGGTCGGCAGGCGTAAGTCAGCATTAGAAGAAACTGCACGTCTGTCTGGCGATGCCAGTTCTCGTGCCGTACCTATTCCAACTGATATTGGAAAGCCTGATGAGGTTGCTACCTTATTTGACAAAGTCAAGCAGCACTTTGATCGTCTGGATTTTCTGTTTAATAATGCAGGGGACAACGTCCCAAGTATGCCAATAGAAGATGTCACTTATGCTGATTGGCAACGTGTTGTACAAACCAACGTAACCGGTTCTTTCCTGTGTGCTCAACATGCTTTTCGGCTGATGAAGATGCAGAACCCTATGGGTGGGCGTATTGTTAACAATGGTGCTCCTTCAGCCCATATACCCAGGCCGGATGCGACTACTTATACTGTCACTAGACATGCGATCACGGGTCTAACCAAGGCTCTCTCTTTGGATGGTCGAAAATATGACATTGCTTGTGGACAGATCGATGTTGGCAATGTTGAACCCCCTGAAGGGGGACAGCATGCGGCAAAGCAGGCTGACGGCACTCTGGCAGTAGAACCCACCATGGATGTGAAATATGTCGCCAACATGCTGGTAATAATGGCAAATATGCCGCTTGAAGTTAATGTTCAATCAGTTTTCGTGATGCCGACGAAGATGCCCTTCATCGGTCGGGGGTAGCGATAACAGGATCAACTTGGCGTGAGAATTTTTTGACAACCCGATCCCACTGCATTGCACAATATTATTTCATACATGCGTGGACATGACCTGCGCTCAGACGAAGAACTGCATATGTTTAAAATTGACAAGCCCTCGGAAAAAGATCTTGCATTTTTCGTAGAAAACGGCTATGTGCCCTTTCCCAGCGTACTCACGGCAGAAGGGAGCCAAGGACTGATGGACGAAGTCCTGCGTAACCCACAGGTCTCAAAGTTCCTGCAAATGACGGATGAGGAAAGAAGCGGGTTGAGGAAGCCCCATCGTATCAGTGTTGTCCCCTGGAACGATAAAGGACCCTTCGCCCAGCAGTTGTTCGATGCACCGTTTGTATCGTCGCTGCTGCGGGCTGTGATTGGGGAGAACTACTACTTCTGTCACTCGTGGGCGCGGGTCGCGAAGCCTGGGGCAGCTGGAATTGAATACCATCATGACAATCACCCGCTTGATCCAGATGAGGAGAAGAAGTGGCATATCCAGATGCTCTATTACCCAGGGGGGTTTGAGCGGGGAGACACGAGCCTGTGGGTGATTCCAGGAAGCCATCGCATCTCGGATTGGGGAGCTTACGCGCCTTACGGACTGGCGTACCCAGGACAATTACTTCCACACCTTGCAACAAACCCTGACGCTCAAGGTACATACATGCCTGATGATGGCTCACAACCCAAGATCACACCTGAGTTGTTGACCGAATTATACGGAGAACAGGTTGGAAGAGTCTTCAGGGCAGAAGAACTGGAACTGCCGCCACATAGCATGGTCTTCTTGAACTCCCGGACGTATCATTCAGTGTTGTCAAAGCCAGCAGATTCGGGGCAGGATTTGCGAGTACTCGTAGACTATGTCTTTAAAGAGTCAGAATCCCCCTACCTCGATACCCAAGCAATTCCACCGGAATGGATGAATCAGTGGAGTTCGGAACGGCGAAAGCTATTTCAGAGAGACCCTGTCCCAATTGCATACCAGATTGCAAAACAAAATCGACCTTAGCGGACAACATAATACAAAAACAACAGGAGCAAACAAGCCAATGAAAGCAGCTCAAATTTATGGTGAACGCGACCTCCGAGTTGATACTTTAGCAGATCCAAAGCCAGCACCTGACGAGGTATTAATTCGGATTCATGCGTGTGGTGTATGTCCGAGCGATGTCAAAAGCTATCTAGGAAAAGCTGTTGAGCAAATACTTCCGCGTATGCCTGGTCATGAGTGGGCTGGAACAGTGCTCGCACTGGGCGAGGAGGGCAAAAATTCACAGATAAAAGTGGGCGATCGAGTTGTCGTTGACTGGCGTTATGTTTGCGGACATTGTCATCAGTGTCACCGTGGAGCTTTTAATTACTGCGAAAATCGCTTGAAGCGGGTGCGAGGGGGGTTTGCTGAAATTGGAATTGCACCACTGACCCAGCTTCGGGTAATCCCTGATCATGTCTCTTTTGAGGCTGCTGCATTTGCTGAGCCACTAGCTTGCGTCATTCAAGCACACAGCTACACCGAAATTGGGCTAGGTGACGACGTTGTGATTATCGGTGCTGGACCAATGGGACTGCTTCATTTGCAAGTTGCTCTACGCCGGGGTGCACGTGTCATCGTAAGTGAGCAAATTACATCCCGTTTGGAGAAAGCCCGCGAGTTGGGTGCACACGATGTAATCGATGCCAGCATCACCGATCCGATCGCACGGGTGAAAGAACTCACGGCAGGGCGTGGTGCCAATACCGTGATCGTGGCAATTGGCGGCTATGAGCCAACGCGTCAAGGACTGGAAATGGCTGCAATCAATGGTTGGGTGAATCTGTTCGCAGGAACCTATCCGCGAACTGAGGTACCTGTCGATCCGAACCTGATTCACTACCGCCAACTGCGAGTGACTGGTAGTCACGATTTTACACCCCATCACTTCACAGCGGCCCTTCGACTGATTGAGTTTGGTATTGTGGATGTCGAGTCTATGATTAGCCACCGCTTTGACTTAGACGATGTTCGCGAGGCATTCGAGACGACTGCGAGGTGTCTCGGATTGAAGTCGATGGTATATCCTACACACTGACAAAAAAGGAAAAACTACATGTCCCAAGATGTGAACGCAGTTACCCATTGGTCCAAGCGACGAATGCATCATATCTTCGGTCGAGATGGACGCGCAGTTGTGGTCGCAATGGATCACGCCGCCTATGGTCCCAAGTACGGATTGGAACAACCAAACAAAGTCGTTGCGAAAGTTGTCGAAGGCGGAGCCGATGCCATCCTGACAACATTTGGCATGGCTCGCGCTGTTGCTGATGTTTTGGGAAACACAGGACTCATTGTTGGACTTGATAGCGAAGGTCCAATTGCTGACTACGGAAGTGAACATGCTTTACGCTTTGGTGCTGATGCTGTCATGCTAAAGGTCTTTCCCGGCAATTCTCAGGAAACGAAGCTTGGAGATCTGCGTCGTTTGGCTGCCCATTGTACCGAATGGAATATGCCATTACTTGCCGAGCCAATACCAATCTCGTTCCAGGAAAAGAGCGCACACACAGTGGAAAACGTCGCGAAGGCGGCGCGGACTGCTGCCGAAGCAGGCGCAGACTTTGTGAAGGTGCATTATGTCCCTCCGATTACTGATTATCGAGCGGTCACTGGGTCATGTTTCGTTCCTATTTTAGTGCTTGGTGGCCCAGCTACAGGAGACCCCCGAGGAACACTACAAATAGCCGCTGATGCAATGGATGCTGGTGCGTCCGGTGTTATCTTTGGGCGCAATATTTTAACTCACCCGCGTCCGGCTCGGATGGTGGCAGCACTTGGCGAAATCGTTCACGGCGGGGCTAGTGTTGATGCGGCATTCAAGTCTCTGTCTGCATTAGTACTATAGGACAAAAGCAGGCGATTAAGTCCGTCGTTTAATCTGTCAAACTGGGATTCGCTTGCATGTGGTTGTGCGAGAAACCAAGTCTGCGGCTTGGGATGTGGCTACTCCCAAACCGCCAGAAGAATACCGATTTAAAAACCGCTCCTGAGCCAAGGACACAGAGAAACAAGATAGGTAATCTTACACTCCTGATGGGAGAAAAGTATAAGTAGGTAGGCATGAAAAATTGTCGTTGAGGTAAGGCAGAAGGCAGAAGGGAAGAAAGTTTTAAACAAGTTTACGTTTCGTTATATACCTGAAAATTATAGTGCCTACCTACTTATAGTCTTTGTACGACAAAACTCTTTTTCTCTAAAGAGATATTTTTTTGCTCATAACTTGCCTTACTCATGAAGATTACCTTGCCGAACCAGTACGACTTCTTTTCTCGTTTTTCAAGACTAACAACTATCAATATCCTTTCTAATATCACCGAGCCTCTGGCTGGAACAATTAGCCTAGTATTCCTGGGTCATCTAAATCAAATCCATTATTTAGCAGGGATCACTCTCTCTACAACCCTGTTTAACTACATGTATTTCATTGTAAACCTTTTACGCATGGGAACCACTGGAGTGACAGCTCAAGCAGTCGGACGGGATGACCGAGAACAAATGCTGTTGGTGGGACTGCGAAATGGTTTAATTGCACTTAGCATAGGTGGACTAATTTTGGTGTTACAGTATCCTTTGCAACAGTTGTGGTTTGGCATACTGAATGCTACTCCTTTAGTTAAGGCGTCAGGTATCGATTATTTCAACGCCAGAATTTGGGGAGCGCCTGCGGTTGCAGTTAACTTTGTTCTAGTTGGGTGGTTTCTTGGCCGAGAGAAGAGTGGCTATGTGTTGCTGATGACGCTGGTGGCCAACACGGCGAATATTATGTTTGACTACCTGTTTATTATCCACTGGCACTGGGCAAGTACAGGGGCTGGAGTTTCCCAAGCAGTCAGCCAATATCTCATGTTATTATTGGGCATAATTTTGGTTAGCCGAGACATCAATTGGCAAGAATTACGAAGCGCAGCTGAACGGCTTTGGGATGCAAGCGCGTTTAAAGCGGCTTTCATCCTCAATGGCAATATCTTCATCAGGTCTTCAGCCAGTATGTTAGTTGCGACCATTTTCACGGTTCTGAGCTCTGCCATGGGGACAACTATTCTGACTAAGAATGCTTTGCTCCTGCAAGTCATAATGCTTTTTCTCTACTTTTTCGATGGAGTAGGATTCGCTACAGAGACTCTTAGCGGAAACTTTAAAGGCAAAAAAGATTCCGAGCGATTATTGCCTATAATCCAAGTTGCACTCTCAAGCAGTCTCTTGCTGGGACTAGCAGGTGGTGGAGCGTGTTTCCTGTTTCCCCAAAGTATTTTTGGACTATTCACCAATCATGAAGAAGTAACTGAGCAGATTCAAATTTATATCCCTTGGTTAGTTTCTATATTGGGACTTAATTCAGTTTCTGTGGTATTAGAAGGATACTTTGCTGGTTTAGCTCAAGGGCAGTTCCTGCGTAACTCAGCCTTGTGGGGCTCTTTGTTGGGATTTGCGCCCCTAGCTATTGTAGCATGGCATTATCACAGCAACCATATTTTATGGTTAGCGATGACAGTGTTCAGGCTCACAAGAACGATAGTGCTTGTGATTCAGATGCCCGGAACATTTGAGGACAGTCTTGCCGTTGTCACGAGTCAACTACCCTCTTCACAACAAGAAACTAAGACGGATACATCTACCTTCCACTAATGTTCGATTAGGGGCATCTTGTCAAGGAATTGACATTCAAATTTCCATCTGCAAGATATGAGCCTCAGCTAGCAGCGTACCGCTAGTCAAATATGAAAGAACCACATTTTCCTTGAATCTCTAAAAGCCTTGCTATATATGGGTTTAAAAATGTCTTTCTTAAGAGCTACTCTAAATTTTGCTTACTTTGAGGGTTCTGCATTGGAAGTGTTGAGTAAGAGTGGTCGTTAAAACAGCGGCTTTTTTTATTGATTTTACTAGTTTTTTTACTTTTTCCCCATACTATTCAAACCCACATTCCGCACCCTCAACTGTCACAATTGGTTTTTACTGATTTTTATAGGAATATAAAGCTATCTAATATACTCAAGATC
>JAQYWN010001005.1 GCA_029379265.1 Rhizonema sp. NSF051 | reverse complement strand
ATCTTTTAAACTCATACATTTTTACCTCTTTTGGTATCTTCTAGTGAGTGGAGTAGTTCAACTATACTAATTTCAGTTCATTCTTACTAACAACAGCTGCTCAAAAGAAAAGAGCAATTTTTGCAAATAGTTCTTTAATACATGTGAGAAGTCCGTGTTGGTTGCTTGTCGCTGACAAGTGGTGAAAAATAAGTAGAGTGGGATGCTGCCAAATCATTAATAAACGTAGAAACAAATGAGTAACGTCCAAGCGAAATTTGAAGCAAATGAAACCGCATTTCATGTAGAGGGTTACGAGAAAATTGAATTCAGTCTCGTATATGTCAGTGGAGCCTTTGATGTTAAAAACACAGAACTGGCTGACAGTTATAGAAGTTTTGGACGCTGCCTTGCAGTTGTAGACGCAAATGTCAATCGGCTTTACGGGTTACAAATTAAGGAATACTTCAAGCATTACAACATTGACTTAACCATTTTTGTGGTCAATATTAGCGAACCTACAAAAACAATCACAACGTTTTTGTCAATTGTTGATGCGTTCTCCGACTTCGATTTAGTACGAAAAGAACCAGTCTTAGTCGTTGGTGGAGGATTAGTTTCCGATGTTGCAGGCTTTGCGTGTGCTGCCTACCGTCGCAGCACTAACTATATTCGCGTTCCCACAACTCTAATTTCACTTGTCGATGCGGGTGTAGCGATTAAAGTAGGAGTCAACCACGAGAAATTGAAAAACCGTCTCGGTGCTTATCATCCTCCTAAAAAGGTGATTCTTGACTTTTCTTTCTTGAGTACCCTTCCTACTGCTCAAGTTCGTAATGGCATGGCAGAACTTGTGAAGATTGCCGTTGTTTCCAATCTGGAAGTCTTTGAACTATTAGAGAAGTATGGTGAGGATTTACTCCGCACGCACTTCGGTTATATTGACGCCACACCAGAAATTAAGGAAGCGGCTCATCGAGTTACGTATGAGTCGATCAAAACAATGTTGGAGTTGGAAACCCCTAATCTCCATGAGTTGAATTTAGATCGCGTGATTGCTTACGGTCATACATGGAGTCCTACCTTAGAGTTAGCTCCAACCGTACCACTATACCACGGTCATGCTGTAAATATTGATATGGCATTATCAGCCACAATCGCGGCAAAACGAGGTTATATCAGCGAACATGATCGCGATCGCATCCTAGGGTTGATGAGCCGCGTCGGTCTTGCCTTGGATCATCCCCTCCTTGACGGGGATCTCATCTGGTATGCTACCCAATCTATCACATCGACAAGAGACGGTATGCAACGGGCTGCTATGCCGAAACCGATTGGGACATGCTTCTTCGTCAATGACATGACTCGTCAAGAACTAGAAGCAGCAATTGAAGAACACAAGCAGCTTTGCTCTGCATACCCGCAAGCTGGTGCAGGAACTGATGCCTATGTAGGAAGCGATGAGCAAGCCTTGGTTGGTAGTGCCAATGTCTAGTGTTGTCAAGCTTCCCCAGATCCCTCGTCCCGTTACGCCATTGGGTATCCTGGTTGACGAACTTAAAGCGATTTCCCAGATACTGGAGAATAACTCCAGTAGTTTTCCTCCTCAGATCGTGGATCACCTACAGAAAGCGTTGCAACTGGCTGCTGGTTTAGATCCTTACGTCGGTGAGTGTACCACCTCTGAATCTGAGGCACTTGCCAGCTTGGCGAAGAAGACAAGTGAAGAGGCGTGGAATCAGCATTTCGGTGAAGGTATGACAGTGCGGCATCTCGAACAGGAGATGTTGTCAGGGCACTTGGAAGGGCAGGTGCTGAAAATGTTCGTCCATATGACTCGTGCCAAAAACGTGTTGGAAATCGGTATGTTCACTGGTTACTCCGCACTGGCGATGGCAGAGGCTTTACCAGAGGACGGGCGTTTAGTTGCCTGTGAAGTCGATGAATATGCCGCTAACTTTGCTAAATCTGCGTTTCAGGCATCCTCCTACGGACGTAAAATTCATATAGAATTAGGTCCAGCGCTAGAAACGTTGCACAAGTTGGTAGCTTCGCAAGAAACATTTGACTTAGTCTTCATTGATGCTGATAAAACAGAGTACGTGCAGTATTTTCAAACACTGCTAGACTCCAACTTACTAGCACCCCACGGATTTATCTGTGTTGACAACACCTTGCTACAAGGACAGCCTTACCTTCCTCAAGACGAACAAACTCACAACGGAGAAGCGATCGCCGCTTTCAACCAATACGTGAAAAATGATCCCAGAGTTGAGCAAGTCTTACTACCTCTACGAGACGGCTTGACTATTATCCGAAGATTATCAGAAGCATAAAGGAGTAGGTAAAAAGGGACAGAGGAAGAATAATAACTCTTCACTCTGTGTCTCCTAACTCTTGACTTTTCGCTCTGCAATAGCTGTAGAAACACGACACCCAAGCGTCTCTACAGCTTTTACCCGTTTTTATACAAACTGACCTCTCATACCATTTTAAGTTAAATTTAATACAAATATATATCCAAAAAAATACTGAGAAGAAATT
>JAQYWN010001004.1 GCA_029379265.1 Rhizonema sp. NSF051 | reverse complement strand
ATATTTGATGGCTTCTGACTCATTTGGACTCAATTTTAATAGCATTTTTTCTCATCTATTCCGAGTATGACACATGTAGAAAGAATGGGAAAGCCCTATATTCATTCTTCCTGTGGCTAATACTAATGATATTTTTCGCTAATTAAAGAAAAATTTCAGTCGTCTGTAGCGAGCTATCAAACGCCGCATCAACCTGAGATGGCTGCTTACCTGATAACCAGCCTTTAGGCTTACTTGGGAAAAGCCGGACTCTCGCTACAATGTATTCATCAGCTACAAAATATTTTCTGAGTTCAGATAAAGGGGGACAGAGGGAATATGAAAGCAGTCGTTATCCGTCGGTATGGTTCTGCTGAAATGCTTCAGTATGAAGATGTAGAACAGCCGAAAATCAAACCCGATCAGTTACTCGTCAAAGTTTATGCTTCTAGCATTAACCCCATTGATTGGAAAATTCGCCAAGGGATGTTGCGATTTATTACGGGGAACACATTTCCGCTGATTTTGGGATTAGATGTGTCCGGAGAGGTGGTAGAAGTGGGTTCTCAAGTCACAAGCTTCAAACCCAAAGACCAAATTTATGGCACTACGGCTTTTCCGGGAGGTGCTTACGCAGAATTTGCCGCCGTTCCGGCAAAGTCTGCTGCCTTAAAACCGACGAACATGACTTACGAACAAGCAGCTGCTGTACCAGGAGGAGCGTTGACTGCTCTACAATCACTGCAAAATCAAGCTAAAATTCAGTTAGGACAAAGCATTTTAATCAATGGAGCGTCTGGAGGTGTAGGCAGTTTTGCGGTACAAATTGCTAAGGCTTTGAAAGCAGAAGTGACAGCAGTTTGCAGTACAAAAAATTTTGAATTGGTAAAATCGCTAGGAGCCGATCGCCTGATCGATTATAAGATACAGGACTTTACTCAAGATACAGCACGATACGATATCATTCTTGATGCCGTCGGTAAGCGATCGTTTTCCAGCTGCAAAGCAGTTTTGAAACCCAATGGAGTTTATATTACAACACTACCTGCCCCTGATAGCATTGTGCAGAGTATCTTAACTGCACTTATTCCTGGTAAAAAAGCCAAAATAGTCTTGGAAATGCCTAACACTCAGGACTTGCTTTACCTTAAAGAGTTAATTGAGGCTGGCAAAATCCAATCAGTGATTGATCGCACCTATCCCCTAAAAGAACTAGCTGCTGCTCATACATACAGCGAAACAGAACGGGCTGTAGGGAAGATTGCGATCGCCGTTGCAAGTTGATAAAAGCGATTAAAATAAATAGTATACCCCCAACTTCAAGCTTAAAGTCGGGGGTCGTGTCACCGAAGGCGTTTGATTTATGACTGCTCTTATTGTTAGACAAATCAAGGTAGTGGTAATAAGCTAATCAGTATTCCATGAGCATCCTTTAACACAAGTCAGGAGTTTGATTGCAACCGCAGCTTAACCACAAGGTGCTTTTAGTGGAAATTACTGATAGCGAAACGCGATCGCTCAACTTCATTTGAAAGCGAGCGAAGATGGGCTAGTTTTTTCTGTAGACACTTCTCCGCTTACTGATGAAGCCATCCAACACAGAATTAAAGCCGGAATAACGCCGAGAATAACACTCAAACCTACCGGAATCCCAAGCCCTGCACTAATAACGGTGATGACAGCACTAAAAGCAATGTTACTTGTATAAACCACCAAAAGAAATCCTAATTGTAGACGCGATAAAACAATCGGTGTTTTCTTCCAAAACAATGCTGCTACAGTCATAAACAGGGCACCAGTGGCGATCCAACCTAAAAAGTTGCGGTATGGTGTGCCAAAAAAGGAGCCTACTTGTCCGAAATGCCAAAAGGGATAAGCACTTTGGCTCATTGCCGGATCGAGCGCAAAGTCCCAAGATGTGAGTAGCATTGCTCCGATGATAACGCCCAATACTAAGCGTGAGAAGCCGAAAGGACTACCGGGTTTAATACTCGCATCGATCGCGCAGCGAGCCAGCAGATAACAAGTAAATCCCATGTAGAACCAGGAAAGGGGAACGGTGAAGGGGACAAGTCCAGCAATCTTGTATCCTAAGCTACTTAAATAACCATACTCCCCAAAGGGAAAGCCAGTACTGGTGCCCAGTAACTCACTACCCAACGATAAAAAAATAGCAGGGATCATAAACGTCAGCCATTGCCACAGTCCCAATGTTCTGTAGGCAAAAATCGCTACAGCTACTGTCCCCAAAAGGATATTTATAACTCCACCTCCAGACATTGACCATCCAAACGCCTTCTGCCCGAATGTTCCTAAATTCGCAAGCAGTTCTGGATTGGGTAAGACGATCAGTAGCCCTGCCAGTCCAAAAACGAATGCCAAAATATGACTAACAAGGAAAAACCGCTGTAAATTGACAAGTTGCTTCATAAGAAACCCTAAAATTATAGAAGTTACGCAGTCCTTCAACCGGGAAGAAGCCGTGTCCTTTTAAAGGCGCGACTCAAGCTTTCGTAAGCAGGAATATACTTAACTGTTTAATAGTTTACAAA